>JBQTIJ010000469.1:0-6544 GCA_052388255.1 Phycisphaerales bacterium | reverse complement strand
GGCGGCGGCAGCAGCGGCGGCGGAGGCGGCATCAACCGCGCCATCGCGTCCCTCGAAGTCCGCGGCACTCCCGGCCAGGATGGTCTCCCCCTTGATGAGGAACTCGAAAGAGAAGCCGCGGAACTCGAGAAGGCCGTCAAGAACGCTGATCCCAAGACCCTGAAGGATCAGTTGACGATCTCGCAGCTCCAGAAGATGGACATCGAGACCCTCCACAAGATCGCGACCAAGGAGGGGCTTGACGACTTCAACCAGACCCCCAAGCAGGACCTCATCTTCCGCATCCTCAAGGCCCGGGCCGCTCGCACCGGCCTCATGGTGGGCGATGGCACCCTCGAGATCATGCAGGACGGCTTCGGCTTCCTCCGCGCACCCGAGCAGTCCTATCTCGCCGGCCCCGACGACATCTACGTCTCCCCAACCCAGATCCGCCGCTTCGGCCTTCGCAAGGGCATGGAAGTCCGCGGCTTCATCCGCCCCCCCAAGGAGAGCGAGAAGTACTTCGCCCTGCTCCGCGTCGATCAGGTGAACAACCGCCCCGCCGCCAAGAGCTTCGAGCGCAAGAACTTCGAGGACCTCACGCCTCTCCATCCAGAGGAGCGCTACATCCTCGAAACCACGCCCGATGAGATCGAGTGCCGCATCATCGATCTGGTCACCCCCGTGGGCAAGGGCCAGCGCGCCCTCATCGTCGCCCCGCCCCGCACGGGCAAGACGGTCCTTCTTCAGAAGATGACCAAGGCCATCGCCAAGAACTACGAGGAGGCCAAGATCATCGTCCTGCTCGTCGATGAGCGACCCGAAGAAGTCACCGACTTCCGGCGCAACTCCGACCCGCGCGTGGAGGTTGTGGCCAGCACCTTTGACGAGACACCTGCCCGTCACATCCAGGTGGCCGAGATGGTCATCGAGAAGGCCCGCCGCATGGTCGAGTTCGGCGAGGATGTCGTCATCCTCCTCGATTCGATCACCCGCCTCGCCCGCGCGTACAACAACGAAACCGGCAACTCCGGCAAGATCATGTCGGGCGGTATCGATGCCGGCGCACTCCAGCGCCCCAAGAAGTTCTTCGGCGCCGCCCGCTCCATCGAGAACGGCGGCTCCCTCACCATCATCGGCACTGCTCTCGTGGATACCGGGTCCAAGATGGACCAGGTCATCTTCGAGGAGTTCAAGGGCACTGGCAATAGCGAACTCCACCTTGACCGCAAACTGATGGACAAGCGCATCTACCCCTGCATCGATATCCCCGCCTCCGGCACCCGCCGCGAGGAGCTGCTCCTCGACAAGAAGGAACTTGAGCTCGTCCACCGCCTCCGCAAGGTGCTCAGCGATATGAACGTGGTCGAGGCCATGGAGCTCATGAAGAGCCGCCTCGCCAAGGTCAAGACCAACGCCGAGTTCCTCATGTCCATGGCCATGGGCTGAGCCCGCGCCGTGTACCATCCCACGACCGGACCAGCCCGCCCGCCGCGCCCTCCGGCGCATGGTCGGAGCCGGTGGCCGGGGTGGAGCCCACGCGCCTGCTCACCGCCAACGCCTTCAAGCTCTCGGTCAGGATCTCCCTCGCCACCCTCGGGGCGGGGCTGCTCGTCGTCGTCGGTGTCATCGCCCTCCGCACCTCCGCCCCTGCCGTGGAGGGGCTGCTGACCGTCGTCGGCTGGACGGCCATCGCCGCCGGCCAGGTCGTCTTCGCCGGCCTTGTTGCTGATCGCCTCTTCCCCCACGCCGATGCCCGCCTCACCGGCGGCATAGAACTCGCCGGCGCCGCCGCCTTCATCGGCGGCATCGGTATGCTTGTGGTCCATTGGCTTGGTTCGGCTTGACGCCGCGCCGCCCCGCGCGTCTTTGCCTCCCGCGCCCCGCGCCGAACCGATAAAGAGCCCACCCAGATGAGCCATCCCCGACCACGAATCGGTTCCCCCGCCCGCCTTGCCCTGATCGCCCTCCTCGCCGGCGCCGCGGCTCCCCTGTGCGCACAGCCCCCGGCCCCCGCGCCCGCCGCGCCTCCAACCGCCGCGCCCACGCTCCAGCGCATCGACGCCAAGGCCATGGACGGTGTCCTCGCGCGCTGGATCACCCGCATCGCCCTTGTTGACCTCAAGATCTCCCTGCGCCCCGGGGCCGCCGAATACACCTGCGCTGCCACGCTTCTTGACGATGCCCGAAGGTTCGCCCCCGCCGATACCGACATCCTCCGCCTTCTCATCGAGGCCCGCCTCCAACTCGGCCAGGCCGACCGTGCCCAGGAACTCCTCCGCGAACTCCGCGCGCTCGATCCCACCGATCGGGTCGTGGAGCTCAATCTCCTCTCGGCCGCCATCGCCTCCAAGCAGACCGCCGAAGAACGCCTCGCCGTGTACGACACCTTGCTCGGCCCGCGCGGGAACGCCATCGATCCCACCGTCCGCAGCCGACTCGCTCTCGACTCCGCGCTGCTCCTCCGCGAGAAAGGCGATGCCCCCGGCTTCGCCGCGCGGCTCCGCTCCGCCATCACGCTCGACCCCACCAACAAGGACGCCGCCGCGCTGTTTGTCTCTCTCGTCAACGCCCGCACGGACGACGAGCGGCAGCGCTTCACGGCCCTGGTCATCCTGCTCCTCACGGATCCAGCAGACCCCGAGGTCTTCCTGGCCATGGCCCGCGAACTCGCCTCCTCCGGGGCCTCGCGCGGGGCCATCCGCTTCTTCGACAACACCCTCGCCCTCACCGAGCGCACCGACAACCAGCGCCCCCCCATCATCGTCGCCGAGCGGCTGGCCGAGGTATGGAAGACAGAGGGCCCGCGCGCCGTCCACACCTTCCTCGCGCAGGAGGTCCTCCCCGCGCGCAAGGACGCCGAGGTCCAGATCGCCCGTGCCAAGGCCGCCAACGTGCCGACCGACCGCATGATGCCCCCGGAACAGATCCGGCTCGCCCACGACCTTGAGCGCCTCTGGGCCATCTCCGCCGCCGCCGATGGCAATGAAGCAGCCGTCACCGCCGGTCTCGACGAGCTCGACAAGAGCATCGAGCTGTATGAGCAGCGCATCAACTCTCCCAGCCGGCCCGAAGGGCTTGACGAAGAGGGACTGAAGCGGTCTCTTCTCCGCCGCCAGGCCGATCTTCTCTGGATGCGGCTTGTGACCGGCCAGCAACTCGAAGCCGCGGGCCGCCAGATCGCTGCATTGCGCATCAACACCCTCCTGAGCAACGAGGCCCTCTCTCGACTTGAGGGTTGGTATGAACTCCGCTCCGGGCAGGTTACTGAGGGCGAGGATCGTCTTCGCCGTCTTGCCGAGGCCGGCGATGAACTCGCCGCCGTCGGCCTCGCTGCCGCCGCGGAGATCAAGGGCGACCGGTCCGGGGCTGCGGCCCAGTATGCCGTGCTCGCCCAGCGGCTCGGGGGCACGCTCGCGGGTTCGTGGTCGTTCAGCAAGGCCGCCGCGCTTTCAGGGGCCAAAGCCCCCGAGACCCCGCTGGCCCGGGCGATGGAGGACGCTGCTGCGGGTGTTCCGTTGTGGATCGACCAGATGGCCCGCGACCCCCGGGCCTTCACAGCGCTTGCTGTCAAGCCGAGCAAGGAGATATACGCGCCGCTTGAGAAGGCGGAGGTGGATGTCACCGTTCGGAACATCACACCGGTCGCGCTCGGCGTGGGGAATGAGCGGACGGTCAGCAGCCGGATGCTCCTCTCGACCGACACGGTCGCGGGCACCCGCGACCAGCGCGTAGCCCCGCCGGAGGTGGTCTCGCTCGACCGGCGCTTCGCGATTCCCCGGTCGGAAACGGCCAACTTCCGCTTCTGGCCTGAGCAGAGTCTCGCCGCGTGGATGGCCGAGATGTCCGCCGGCTCACACTCGCGCGTTCGGTACCGGGCCCTGCAGGGCTTTCGACTCGCGACCGGGATCGCGCCCGAAGCGGGCCCGCTCTCCCAGAGCGCTGAGTCCACCATCGTCATGCGCCAGCGCGTCGCCAGCCCGGGCGAGACAGCCCCGGAGATCGCGGCCACCATCGGCCGAGCCGCGGGCGATGAACTGCCGTATGTGCTGCTTGGTGTCAAACACCGGTTGTATCGCGACGAGTCGGAGACGGACATCCTGACCCCCGAGGCACGCACGATCATCGCGACCGCGCTGATCGATCGGTACACCAAGGCCGAGACCGCCGAGCGCATCGTCTTGCTCTTGTGCCTTCCTTCCGGCCGGTTCTTGAAGGGGCTGCTCGAGTTTGATAGCGCTATCACCCGGCTGAAGGAAACGGACCCCTTCGCGCTGCGGCTGAAAGTCCTGACCCGCGCGGTCGACAAGGATGATCCGCTGATCGCCGAGGGCGAGGCCTCCGCCGACCCCGCTACCCGGGCCGTCGCCACCATGATGCGCCAGCGGCTGATCGACAATCCGCGCACATTCTCGCGGCTGCCCTCCTCCGGCCGGTTCTCCGTCACCGGACAATGAGCCCTTCCGCTCCCGCGCCAACACCGCCCCCCTCTGGCCGTGCCGCCGCGCTCCGCCGCTGGGGGCTGTATGCACTCGCGCTCGCGCTGCTGGTGGCGGCGGTCTATGCGGTTCGCGGGTCGATCACCGCTGACCTGGGTGCGGCCGTGGCCCGGCTGTCGGTCGCTGACGCGCTGGTGCTTGGGCTCTTTCCGCTGGGCAACTGGCTGCTTACTGGGCTTATGTTCCACGTTCTGACCCGCCACTTCGGGCAGGTGGGGCGCGGCGAGATGATGGCGCTGATCGGGGCTTCGTGGCTGCTCAACTACCTTCCCCTTCAGCCCGGTCTCATCGGCCGGGTCGCGTATCACCGCGCGGTCAATGGCATCCCGGTTCGCTCGTCGCTCATGGTCATCCTTGCGGCCTTCGGCTGCACCTTTGGCGCGGCGGGGATGATGGTCGGTGCGGTGCTCGCCGCCGGGGCCTTTGCTGCACAAGTGGTCACCATGCTGTCGGTGCCCCCCGTGCTGCTTGGCGGGGCTGCCGTGGTCTGCTGGATCCTCGCACCCAGAGGGGCGGCATGGCGGCTGCTCACGGCGGGTCTGCTCCGGTTCCTTGATATGTCGCTCGCGGCTGCGCGATACAGCGTGGTCTTCGCGGCCCTGGGCGCAACGCTGCCCGAGGGTGGTGCCGCGAAGGTGGCGGCGGCGGCTCAGGTGGCGATGCTGCCGCCGCTTCCGTTTGGGCTTCGAGAGTGGACCGTTCATGCGGTTGGCTCCGGCCTGCTTGGGACGGGCGCGCCGGGGCTGACGGCGGATCTTGCGAACAGGGCTCTTGAACTGGCCGTAGCACTTCCCGTGGGGCTTGTCTCCTCAGCATGGCTGTACCGGCGGCAACGCCGGGCAGCCGTTATCGGCACTGTGACCGCGCAGCCCGACTCATCCGGCGGACCGCCTCTTCCGAGATAAAGGGGTGGATGTTCTGCAACCGGCGGGCGATCGCGTGCGCAGCGCACGAGGGGGCCAGCAGCATGATCAGCAAAATCGAGCAGGACCACGGTCGGTTCCGGCAGATTGTCAAAGGCAAGATCCGCAAGGACCTTCGCCGCTTCATCGCGCGGGGCGAGTTGATCGGCAAGGAGGGTCGCAAGTTTGTTTCGATCCCGGTGCATGACATTGATATCCCGACGTTCCGGTATGGCGACAACAACGGCAGCGTCGGCATGGGTGAGGGTGAAGAAGGGCAGCAGGTGGGGGGCAAGGGTGAAGGGGGCGAGCAGGAAGGACGGCACATTCTCGAGGTGAATGTCGGGCTGGATGAACTGGCCGACATTCTCGGGGAGGAACTGAAACTGCCGCGGATCGAGCCCAAGGGTGAGCACAAGCTGACGACCATCAAGGACAAGTACACGGGTGTCCGGCCGGTGGGGCCGGCGTCGCTGCGGCACTTCAAGCGGACATACCGGGCGGCGCTCAAGCGGCAGGTGACGCTTGGGACCTATGACCCGCAGAACCCGATCATCATCCCGATCAAGGACGACCTGCGCTTCCGCACGTGGACCGAGGTCAAGAAGCCGCAGAGCAATGCCGTCATCGTGTACATGATGGATGTCTCCGGATCGATGGGTGAGGAGCAGAAGGAACTGGTGCGCTTGCAGGCGTTCTGGATCGATACGTGGCTGCGGCGGAACTACGAGGGGATCGAGAGCCGGTACATTGTGCACGACGTGACGGCGACGGAGGTGGACCGGCAGACGTTCTTCAGTGTGAAGGAGGACGGCGGGACACGGATCTCGAGCGCGCTCTCGTGCTGCAAAGAGCTGCTCGATCAGCATTACGATCCGTCTTCGTGGAACATCTATCTGTTCCACTTCTCCGATGGTGACAACTCGAGTGACTCAGATAACAAACTGTGTGTGCAGATGCTGGAGCGGAACCTGCTGCCGATCGCGAACATGTTCGGATACGTGCAAGTGAAGTCGGCCTACGGAAGCGGGCACTTTCTGAACGTGCTGAAGGAGGCCTTCCCGGAGAACGGGAGCGCGGATCAGCAGGTGGTGGTGAGCCGCGTGAACGAGCGGGAGGACATCTTCGAATCGCTGCGGACGCTCTTCAAGGCGGGGCGGTGAG
>JBQTIJ010000468.1:0-2888 GCA_052388255.1 Phycisphaerales bacterium | reverse complement strand
GCGCGGGTCGGAGCAGGTGAACGTGCCGACCTGCGGAAGATCGGTGCCGAGGACGATTCCGGTCACAGTGGTCGGAGATGGAGTGACCGAGAGCCCGCCGAGTTCAACATATCGGAAACCGTGGAAGGTAAAGCGCGGTTCCCAGACTTCTTCCTCGCCGCCCCGGCAGATGTAGATGTCGGTGGCCCCTGCTCCGCGAAGGTTGGCGGTGTAGAGCGTGCCGTCGGCGTTGAGCATCTCCGTGTGCCTGAGCGTGATACGGGTGCCTCGGGGTTCGCGAACGCGAATCCGGGTGACGCCGACCATGTTTTGCCCAAGGTCAAACACGAATCGGCCGGGGGCCGGCTGGGTGACGGACTTGCCGGGGAGTTCGGCGAGCGTGCGGACTGGTTGATCGGGCTGAGGACGGATGGTGCGTGCCTCCACCCGCGTCTTGACCAGTGTCCATGCTGGCCCGGTCGCGGGCGGTTCGGGCATACACCAGGCGTGGGGGGAGGCATCGCCGAGCGGAGCGAGCTCGCGGCGCGCATCGAAGACCTCTCCGTCCATGAGGTCGGCCATCAGGGTCGGTCCGTCGTGGCGGATCCATGTGCTGTCGCTTGTGACGGTCACGAGCGAGCCGTCTGCGTGGTGGAGTTCGAGTTGGGCCAGCAGGGCGGGGCTCTGGCCATAGAACGCGCGGGCATGAAAGAGCCCGGCCCGCCCGCAGAACCAACCGGGGCCGACGATCGCCCCGAGGGTGTTCTGCCCTTGGCGCACGAGCGCGGTGACATCGAAGGTCTGTGACTGGAGCCGGGCCCGGTAGTCTGTCCAGCCGGGTGCGAGGCGGTGGTCACCGATGCGCCGGCCGTTGAGAAAGGCGTCGTAGACCCCGAGCGCGGTGACATGGAGCCGGGCCCGCAGGAGGGGTGCCTCGATGGCGAAGTCCTTGCGAAGATACGGGATGCTGCGCGGGGGGAACTCCGCCACGCCGTTCTCAGGGGTCTCGATGCGGAAGGGTGCGCCGTCGAGCGAGTAGTCGATCACGAGTACTTTGGGCGTGCCGAAGAGGGGGTCGCCCCCCATGGCAGTGTTGGTGACGGTTAGCGGTTCGCCTCGCGCGACGCTCGCGGTGATGCGGCTGGTGACGTCTACGGTGGCCCGGCCGTCGTGCGTGCGATATTCCGCCTTCACCAGCTCGGCCGGCAGCGTGCCGGGGGTGGCGTCGATCCACTCGGCCGACCAATCCGTGGGCTCGGTCAGTCCCACTTCAAAGGCGGCCGGCTCGCTCCATTCTCCGGGGTGACCATCGCGGTCCCATCCTCTGACTTTCCAGAAGCCCTGCGTGCGCGAGCGGATCGGCTTACCGCCGTACTCAACGTGCGCAGTGGCTCCGGATTCGACGCGGCCGGAGTTCCATAGATCACCGCGGTCCTGTGCCAGAAGGTCGCGGCTGGTGGCGACCAGAATCGCGTAGGCCGTCTGGCGCTCCGCGCGACGGTCGGCCTCGAGCGTCCACGAGAGCCGAGGTCGGGGGGTGTCAATCGCCAGCGGGTGGGGGAGTGACTCTGTGCGCAGGTCCACGGCGCGCAAGTGCCCGGGCTGCGCTTTCGCGACCTGTGCGAATATCGCGAGGATCACAAGCAGGAGGAGTCTCACGGTTCTGTTCCGGTGTTGTGGTTGCGGGGCGAGGAGGGGAGGGCGATCGGCGGGAGGACCGTAGCTGGCGCGGGCGGAGGGTCTGCGAATCGGCCAGCTCTCGCGGCGCTATGAGATAATCGGCTCGGGGGCGGCACTGCGCACCTCGAACGGTTCGATGGCGATCGCTCGCGGGAACTCCTTGCGCAGCCCTTCCGCGAAGCCCTGCTCCGCGATGAAGCCGCCGCCGCGGAGCATGGTGATCGGCTGGCGCGGGAGGTCTTGACGAACCACATACGCGGGCGTGCCCTTGGGGTACTTGAGCTGGCCGCAGGCGCGGCACTTGAAGCAGGGCTGTCCATGGCAATGGCCGAGGGGCCGGTAGCGGGCGCGAACAAGAACGCCGACCGGAGCGAGCGGAGCGCTGATCCGATCGGCCACCACGCGCCAGAGAAAGTGTGACGGGAGATGCCCACGGATCGCGTCGTAGAGGCGCTGGCCCACGAGGTAGGGCTGGATGCTCCAGATGGGCGAGAGCGGACTCCGTGTGCCTTCGTATACCGGGATGGGACCATCAAGTTTGCGCACCACGGGGCGCGGCACGCCGCACTGGCGACACTTGTCGCGCGTGCTGATGGTGCGCCAGTAGTCCGGCGCGGCATGGGCGGCTTCATCCGGCAGGCCGGAGAGTCGAACGATCGGGGCACGCATGCGGAACCGTACGGCGGGGAGGGTGCGGCGCGGGTGGGGCCGGCCAGCGCGAGCGTGTGCTGGCGTAGTTGCGGTGGTGTTTGTGGGGCTTTTGCGTTGTGCGGGGCGGGCATGGTTGCTCCGGTTGCTGGGCTGGGCGCGAGGGTCGCGGAGGGGGCTCGGCGCGGTTCAGTGGAAGTCGCGCGATGGGGTGTTGAGGTCGACGAGGAGGTGGCTGACATCCTCAAGGGTGCGTGCGATGACGTGCAGGACGATGCCTTGGCGTTCAACATGGCCACGGACGAGCAGGAGCACGCTCTGGCGGGCGGCGTGGCGGAACTGTTCGAAGATGCGCGGGCGGATAATGAGGTTGGCCGGGCCGGTTTCGTCCTCGATGGTGATGAAGAGGATGCCCTTGGCGGTCGCGGGTCGCTGGCGGCCGAGGACGACGCCGGCGACGGCGACGCGGCGGCGGTTGGGAAAGGTGTCGGGGTCGGCGAGATCGCCGGTGCGGACGGCGCGGAGAGGGGTGAGACGGTCGCGGCTGACGGAGACGGGGTGGGCCTTGAGGGAAAGGCCGA
>JBQTIJ010000467.1:0-1579 GCA_052388255.1 Phycisphaerales bacterium | reverse complement strand
GATGACGGAGCACCCGCCGATGCCCTGTTCGTGATCAGCGCCCGCCTCGCCACCCCGGGCGTGATCGACCTCCTGACCGTGACCAGCCAAGGCGGCGCCCGTGGACCCGGCGGGGCCGGCGGCGGCGGCGAAATGGCCCTCAACGTCCGCCCGCGGCTGAACACCACCATGGGCGGGGTCGTGAACCCCTGCTTCGTGGACTTCAACATGGACGGCTTCGTCGAACCCGGCGACCTCGACGAGTTCATCACCAGTTACTTCAGCGACGTTGACGAGGAGCGCAACCGCTGCGACTTCAACAACGACGGCTTCGTCGAACCCGGTGACCTTGACGAGTACATCACAAGTTACTTTGAAGGTTGCTGACCGGCACCGCCCTTCCGGGCGGTCTCCTCACTACGCTCCGGCAACATGCTTGCCGCCATCCTCACCAAGGCCGGTCCGAACCCCGCCCACAACATCGCGATTGTCAACGACTGGCCGGAACCCCCCGCGCCGGGGCCCGGTGAAGCACAAGTGCGGACGCTGGCCTCTGCACTCAACCACCTTGACCTCTGGGTCGGGATGGGCACGCTGGGGGCCGAAATCACTTTTCCGAGGGTGGGCGGGTCAGATGCGTGCGGGATCGTGGAGAGCGTCGGGCCCGGGGTCGATGGCGCGTGGGTTGGCCGCAAGGTCATCGTGAATGCCGCGATCGCCCGGCCCGAGCGACGCCGGCCTGACGACCCGCCCGAGGCGCTGGCACCGGACTTTCACCTGCTGGGCGAACAACTCAACGGCTTCCACTGTGCCCGCTTCAACGCGCCCGCGGCCAACATCGCGGCGGTCGATGCGGGGGCTGACCCGGTCGAGGCGGCGGGCTTCGCGCTGACGCACCTGACGGCGTGGTCGATGATGATCACCAAGGCCGGGATGCGGCCAGGGCAGAGCGTGCTTATCACGGGGATCGGCGGCGGGGTGGCGCTGGCGGCGCTCACGATTGCCAAGCGGCGCGGGTGCCGGACCATCGTCACCAGTCGGCACGCGTGGAAGCTTGAGCGTGCCCGGGAACTGGGCGCGGATCATGGTGTGCTTGACAGCGGGAGTGACTGGTCCAAGGAGGTCCGCACGCTCACGGGCAAGCGCGGGGTTGATCTGGCGGTTGACTCTTCGGGCAAAGCGACCCACCTGCCGTGCATCAAGTCGCTGGCGCGGGGCGGGGCGTATGTGACGCCCGGGTGCACGAGCGGCGCGGATGCGACGACGGACCTTGCGCGGATCTTCTGGAACCAGCTCCGCATTCTCGGCTCGACCATGGGGAGCAATGGGGAACTGGCGCAACTGGCGGCAATCCATCGCGCGGGCTATTTGCGGGCCGTGGTGGACAGCACCTTTGAGGCGCGCGATGCGGCGAAGGCGTATGCGCGGCTGGAGTCCGCCGAGCAGTTTGGCAAGGTCGTGCTGCGCTGGCCGGAATGAGGGCTCGGCGGTCTTACTTGCCGGGTTCGGCTGCGGGCTTGGCCGCGGGCTTGGCACCGGGCCCGGTGCGGACTGGGGGCTTCTCGCCCGGGGGTCGCTGACCGGGGAGGAGAGTGGGTGC
>JBQTIJ010000466.1:0-18222 GCA_052388255.1 Phycisphaerales bacterium | reverse complement strand
CCCCCCCCGCCCCCCCCCCGCCCCCCGCTGCTTGGGTGAACCGTCCGTTCCCTGTCCCGGCCCTTTCCTTCCTTCCACCACCATGCCCCACGCCACCGTGCTTGTTGTCGAGGATGATGCCGCGATCCGCCGGGGTGTGGCGGACGCGCTCCGCCACTCCGGATACGCGATCATCGAGGCCCCCGACGGGGTGCAAGGGCTCGATCGCGCCCTCTCGGCGGAGGTGGACCTTGTGCTGCTCGACATCCTCATGCCCAAGATGGACGGGCTGACCGTGCTCGCCCACCTGCGCAAAGCCAAGCCCGCCCTGCCGGTCATCTTTCTGACAGCCCGCGGCGAACTCGAGGACCGCGTGAAGGGGCTGAAGCTCGGCGCGGACGACTATGTCGTGAAGCCCTTCGGTGCCAGCGAGCTGCTGGCCCGCGTGGAGGCCGTGCTGCGGCGATCGGCCGAGCGCCCGCGGGTGACCGGTGGCCCGCTGCACCTGCGAACCGGGGTGGTGGACTTTGATCGGCGCGAAGTCACGCTGACCTCGGGCGAACGACGGAGCATCTCGGAGCGCGAGGCCGACACGCTCCAGTATCTGGCGGCGAACGCGGGGCGGGCGATCGAGCGCGATGAACTCCTGACCCGGGTGTGGGGTGTGGACCCGCGCGGCACGCAGACCCGGGCGGTGGACATGACCATCGCGCGCTTGCGCGAAGTGCTGGCGGACGACCCAGCGGATCCCAAAGTGATCATCACGGTGCGCGGGAAGGGCTACATGCTCGCGGCGGACGACGCGGGCGGGAAGGGGGTCGTGTGAGCGGGGACTTCCGGCGGACACTCTGGCTCTCGGGCGCGGCGGTGGCGGTCGTCATCGGCGCTCTGGCGTTTGTCACCATGCAGACGCTGACCCTGGAAACGCGCGAGCACCGCTCGCGCGAAGAGGCGCGTTGGCAGGAGCAACTCCGCACCGCCCTCTGGCGGATGGAGCACGCGATGAGCCCGCTGCTCTCACGCGAGGCGGCCCGCCCGTACTTTCAGTATCGCGCGTTCTACCCGCCCGGCCGCGCGTACACGCAGATGTTCGAGCAGGTGAGCAACGAGGATGTGCTGGTCCCCTCTCCGCTGCTGTGCGCGGGCGAGCCCTTCATCAAGCTCCACTTTCAGCGTGAGTCAGACGGCACGCTCGGCTCACCCACCGTCCCTCAGGCGGATGTTGCCCGCCAGACGCAGGAAGAGGTGTACTGCTCGCCCCAGCGAGTGGCGGACGCGGACTTCATGCTCCGCGCCCTTGCGGGTCTGCTGGCCCGCACGGATCTCTCGAAGCACATCGAGGAAGCCACCGCCACCCGGGTTTCGCTTGTTCTTGCCCCGGGCGCGTTCGCGGCGCCCGGGCCCGCCCCGGGCCCAGCGGCGTGGCGTGATTCGCAGCGCGTGCAGTCGCGCGCTGGCGCGGACCTTTCGGCCCGGAACACCGCCGTACTGCGGGCCCAGTCCAACCGCGCGCCGGAGGTGGCCCTCCGTCAGAACGAGACGGCCCAGCAGGAGGCCCAGATTGTTCTGGCCGAGCAGCAGCGGGGCCTCGAGTCCGGCGCAGCCCTTGACCCTGCCCTGGCCCAGACGATCGAGGCATGCGCGACGCCGATCGATCAGAGCGACTTCATCTCTGTGTGGATTGACGGTTTCGCCGGGCCGGAACTGTTGATGACGCGCTCCGTGACGGTGGGGGGCGAGTCCTTCGTGCAGGGTGTCTGGTTTGACTGGCCACAGTTGCGCGAGTTCCTGCTCGGGCAGATCGCTGACCTCCTGCCGATGGCCCGCATCGAACCCATCCGCGAGCCCTCGGGGGCGCGACGGGCGGCCCTCACGGGCAATCCGCTGGCGAGCATCGCGGCCGAACTCGTAACTGGCCCTGCGCCCCACACGGCGCTTGCGGCTTTCACGCCCACCCGTCTGACCCTGCTCCTCGCGTGGCTGGTCACCGCGGTGGCCGCCGTCTCCGTCACGCGCATGCTCTTTGCCTCTATCGAACTCGCCGAGCGCCGTGGCCGCTTCGTTTCGGCGGTGACCCACGAACTGCGCACGCCGCTCACGACCTTCTGCATGTACAGCCAGATGCTCGCCGACGGCGTGGTGACGGATGAGCCCTCGCGCCGGGAGTATTACACGACACTCCGCGAGCAGTCGCTCAAACTCGCCCGGATCGTCGAGGACGTGCTCGCCTTCGCGCGGCTCTCTCGCCGGGCTCGGCCCGCACCGATCTCGGCGGAATCCGCGGCGGACCTTGGTTCAACCCTCAACGGCCTTCTGCCCGCACTCTCGCGAAGGGCGGAATCGACAGGGATGCGTATCGAGGCCACGGGAGTGGATGCGTGCAGCGGCATCAAGGCCCGGGCCTCGGCCGAGACGATCGAGCGAATCGTCTGCAACCTGGTGGATAACGCCGCCAAGTACGCCTGCGGCGCTGCCGACTCGCGCATCGTGCTCGTGGCCCGGTATGAAGGCAGTGCCCGCGGCGGGGGCCGTGTGGTGGTGGACGTTCAGGACTTCGGCCCCGGGGTGTGCAGCGCGGATCGTGCCCGGCTCTTTGAGCCCTTCGAGCGGGGAGAGGAGCATGACCGCTCCGCGATTGCCGGGCTCGGCCTGGGCCTTGCGCTCTCGCGCGCTCTGGCCCGGGAGTGTGGGGGTGATCTGGTGCTCGCTCAGGGCGGGCCGGGGGCAAAGTTCATCCTGACCCTCCCCACCGCGGCTTGAGCGAACCTTGGGGACGGCCCCGCTCGGCCGACTGCGACAGGCGGGCCCCGTCAATAGGATTCACTCATGCCGATGAAGAAACCGGTTCTCCTCTGCCTGCTCTGTCTGCTGACGGGTGCCTTTGTGGCGCGGCTGCCGGCGACGCTGGCCCAGATCAACGCGCGCTTCGGCGACCCGGAGAAGGTCGATTGGGCGACCGCCCTCGAGGATGTCCGGCGGCTCATCCTCAGCAAGTACGTGGAGAAGCCCGACGACGAAGCCCTGCTCAAGGGGGCCATCAAGGGCATGACCGACGCGCTGAATGATCCTTACACGGAGTTCGTCCCCCCTGCCGATCGCGCGGCCTTTGAAAAGGACCTGACAGGACAGTTCGTGGGGATCGGCGCAACCGTGAACGTGCGCGAAGGGTGGCTGACGATCGCCTACCCGCTCGAGGCATCGCCCGCGTACGCCGCGGGGCTGATCCCGGATGATCGCATCACCGCCATCAACGGCGTGACGACCAAGGGGCTCACGGTGGAGGCGTGCGTCAAGCAACTCCTCGGCGAGCCGGACACGCTGGTGACGCTCAGCGTGGAGCGTGCCGCGGGCGAGCCGGAGGGGAAGCCGCGTGTCTTCGAGGTGAAGATCAACCGTCAACCGATCAGCGCGACGAGCGTGAAGGGCTTCCGCTGGGATGGCGCGGCGATGCAGGGTCAGGGCGCGTGGGAGCACCTGATGGATCGGGAGTCGGGCGTGGTGTACGTGCGCCTGACGCAGTTCACGCCCGGGTGCGCGGAGCAGGTGCTGGAGGCCGTGAGGAGTGCCCCGGCTTCGGGCCCCGCGGGTTCGATGCGTAAGCCCCCTCGGGCCCTCGTCCTTGACCTGCGCGACAACCCCGGGGGCCTTCTCGAAGAGGCCTTGCGGATCGTGGACATGTTCGTCGACTCGGGCGTGATTCTCTCGACCCGGGGCCGGTCGGGCACAGGGCAGCGCTTCCGTGCCTCGCCGGGTGGTGAACTGGAGAATGTGCCCACGGTGGTGCTGGTCAACCAGTCGAGCGCCTCGGCGAGCGAAATCGTGGCGGGGGCACTCCAGGAGGCGGGCAAGGCCGTGGTCATCGGCACGCGGACGTTCGGCAAAGGGCTCGTGCAGCGCATCGAGCCGCTGGAACGGGTGCCGGGCGCGGAACTCAAACTGACCGAGCAGCACTATTACCTTGCCTCCGGGCGCCTGATCCAGCGAACGGACACGGCCAAGACCTGGGGTGTCGATCCCTCGCCGGGCTTCTATGTCGGGCTCTCTGATGATGAATCGACTGACCTCTTTTTGACGCGGCGCGAGATGGACATCATCCGCCCGGCCGGAGCCCCGCGCACCCCGGCCCGGCCGATCCCGGGCTTCAAGCCAAGGCCGGAACTCGATGGCGCAGCAGCGCTCTGGGGCGATGCGGAGTGGACCGAGACCGGGCTCCGCGACCGGCAGTTGGCAGCGGCCCTGCGCGCGGTCGGTAAGCGGCTGGCCGGTGGCGCTTGGGAGCCGACAGGCGGCCCCGAGCCCGAACAGGTCCGCGCCATCTCGATCGCCGAACTCACCCGGCTGGAACGCCTGCACGACCGCTACAACCGCGAGATCGATCGGCTGGAGAAGCGCATGGCAGCGCTTGAAGAAGGGGACGTCGCCGCGGCCAACCCGCCCGCGGACCTGTGGGCCGACACCGTGGACCTTACGGGCGGCAAGATCGAGATCTTTGACAAGGACGGGCGGCGCATCGCCACCCTTGACGTCACCGGCCCGGATGTTGAGCGATGGCTGGTCGATGCGGATGTGAAGGCGCGGGCAACGGCCGAAGGCGCCGCGGCCAAGGACGCCGCGAAGAACCAGCCCGGCCCGAGCGGCCCGAGCGGCCCGAGCGGCCCGAGCGCGCCAGAGGGCCGTTGACGATCGCCCGGGACCGATCCTTCACGAACGGCGCGAGAGCCAGGCGGGGAGTTCCTGCGGGTGACCCGCCCGATCGATGCAGGCGAGGGTCGTGCGCGCGGTCAAGAGTGTCTCGTCGGTCGGGCGACCGTCGCGCTCGATGCACCGCACGGTGTACTCGTGCTCGATCTTCACCCGGCCACCCCCAACCACGCGGGTGTGGATCTCGACGAGATCGTCGTAGCGACCGGGCCGCTTGAAGCGCGATTCCAAGCGCACGATCACGAGCAGGAAGCCGCCCTCCTCCATCGCTTTGTAGGAAGCGCCGACCACCCGGAGCAGTTCGGTGCGCCCCATCTCCAGCCAGGGGAAGTAGGCCGCGTGGTGGACGAAGCCCATCGGATCGCACTCGTTGTAGCGGACCCTTGTGGTCAGCCGGCCCTCGCTGGGGACGGGGGAGAGGGGCCCGGTCGGCGCGGGCACGGTCATAGGCCGAGCGCCTTCTTCTTGGCCTGCCATTCGGCCTGCTCGCGCTTGTTCTCGGTGGCCAGGTCGCGGGTCTCTCGCCCGCTCACGGCGTGGCCGGTCGAGCGCAGGGCTTCGATCTCGAGGCGTGTGAGCCGAACGCTCTCAAGCTCGTAGTCGCGGAAGGCCTCCATCGTCACGGGCACGATCGGGACGATCAGGTCGTGCATGGCCTGGGCATACACGCGTATCTCCTCCTGCGCGTGCGAGTCCATCCGCAGCGACAGGAACCGGAGGATGTTGTGCAGGTCGCACTTCCAATACCACTCGGTGTAAAGCGAAACCGGAAGCCCGATGCGGGCCATCTCGCGGCTGACCCCCTGCTCGGTCAGTTTGAGGTACCGGCTGTAGAGTCCCTCGGAATCATCGAGGAACTTGAGGAACTCAGCAGCAGTGCGGGCCTCGTCCACCGGTGATCCGGGTGATCCGGGCGAGCCGCCCGGGTTGATAAGCAGGCCGGATTCATCGGTGGCGCCGGGGGTTGCCGGGCCGCCGTGGGCTGCCGGAGCCGTGGCGAAGCGGTCGGCCCCGCCCTGCCGGTTGCCGCTCGACTGCTTGCGCACATTCTCCGGCGTGGGGCGATAGAAACGGTCGGGCATGATCGAGTAGCGCCCGCTGTATTCGTTCACGCTCGCGGTGCGGTGGCGGATCCACTGTCGGGCGATGAAGATGGGCATCGCGATGTGGACCTTGAACTCCACCATCTCGAACGCTGTGGTGTGACGGTGGCGGAGGAGGTAGCGGAGAAGGGCCCGGTCCTCCGAGACTTTCTTGGTGCCCGCGCCATACGAAACGCGCGCGGCCTGAACGATCGCCGCATCGGCCGTCTGCCCCGCGGGCACCAGCCGGGGCATGGCGTCGACCAGCGCCACAAAGCCATGGTCGTAGCAGCGGATCTCCTGCCGGGTCGCGCCGCCCATCACGTCGGTCAGGGCCTCTCCCGGGACCGTTCGCGCCACGGGCTTCATGTGAACGTGCAGGTCAAGGGGCAGGGCATCGGCGGTGGTGGGCGCGGACATCGGGTCAGGGTACGCGCCGCCCCTGCCCGCTCCTCCGGCAGGCGCGCCCCCCCGGACAACCCCACTCAGGCGGACGCCTGAATCCGCCCAGTCGGTCAAGCCCCCCCGGCTTCACTCCGATACCCCTTGATGGGCCGTGGCCGGGCTTCGTGAGTTCTTCACGCGGGCCGGTCGGCGTGCCCTTCCCCTCCACGCCTTGGCAGGCGGGCTATCACCGGCCTGCCACCGCGCGCGGGAATCTCCCGTTCTCCTCGGAGATTCCGCCATGGACCGCCCCGCTCGCGCCCGCACCCATCGCCACGCGTTCACCATCATCGAGCTGCTGATGGTCATCGCCATCATCGCGCTCCTCGTCTCGATCCTTCTCCCCGCGCTCGGCGAGGCGAAGCGGTCGGCACGGATGGCGCTCAACACCTCCAACATGAAGCAGTTCGGCTCCGCCACCCAGTCCTATGGAGCGGACTTCCGTGACAGCATCTGGGCCTTCAACTGGCGGGCGGGAACGAACTACGGCCCTCGATCGGGCGCTGCGCCGGTCACCTACACCTCTGTCAACGATGTCGATGCCGCGGCTCAGCAGGCCGTGGACATCATCCGGCGCCGTTCGGAGCCGCAGTGGCTCACCTTCCCGCTCCAGGCGGCGTGGATCCCGCACATCTTCTATACCCACCTTGTGGTGATGGACTATCTCGCGGCCCGCTTGCCGGAACCGATCATCCGCTCTCCCTTCGATCGCATCCGCCACACCTGGGCCGAGGCGCTGTGGGACGACCCCGCGAACCCCCAGAACGTGCCCGCCCGGTTCGGCCTGCCGCAGGAGCGCTGGCCGTACAGCAGTAGCTACGAGACCGCCCCGGCTTCGTACTCACCCGATCGGTGGAACAGCGACGGCGGCTCGCTCATGAACATGCCCGGTGAGTGGGGGGTCTACCTCTACAACTCCGGCACCAGCGGGCGCTACCGCCTCGGCGGGCGAAAAGTGTCGGATGTCGCCTACCCCTCGAACAAGGTCCATCAGTACGAGAACGTGATGCGACACGAGGGCAAGATCGAACGCTACTGGACCCACTGGAAGGCCCGCGTCACCGTGCTGAACTTCGATGCCAGCGTGAAGGTGCTGGCCACCGTCGATGCCAACGAGGGCGGGCACCTGCTCTCGACCAATCAGGGCCAGCGGGCCCCGATCCGGTACACGGTCATGGGTGCACCTGACCGGAGTTTCCCCAGGTGGGCGGATGGTGAATCGACCCTCACCCAGCCGGCCCGCTATCGGTGGACGGTGGGCGGGCTTCGCGGGGCGGACCACGGCATCAAAGAGCCGTTCGCGATCCAGTAGGGCAACGCGACGGGTGCGCTCCGGTCGAGGCGGCTCACCCTCTACGATCTCCGCTTGCCTGAGCAGGACCCGGCCACGTCGGCCGGTCCAAAAGCGGAGCCCTCTCTCGTGCCTGACGCCGCGTCTTCAGCCACCCAAGCGCCCTCCCCGAACGCCCCCACGGCGATCATCAGTGATGTTCACGGCAACGCCGAGGCGCTCCGGGCGGTGCTCGCGGATATCGACCGGCGCGGCGTCACCCGTGTGTTGTCGCTGGGCGACATCATCGGGTATGGCCCGGAGCCGCTCGAATGTGTGGACCTCGTGCGTTCGCGCTGCCAATGGTCGCTGATGGGCAACCACGACTTCGGGGTGCTCTATGAGCCCACGAACTTCAACCCCGGGGCGGAGTCCGCCGCCTTCTGGACCCGCGACCGCTTCGATGCCGAGCCCAACGACGCGGCCCGGCGCGATCGCTACGAGTTCCTCGGCAAACTCCGCGTCCGCCTGGTGGACATCGCGCCCGACGGGCACACCCATGTGCTGTACGTTCACGGGTCGCCGCGCCGCCCCATCAATGAGTACATCTTCCCCGACGACGTGGCCGCCGCGCCGGACAAACTCACCACCATCTTTGAGCGGGTCACGCGCCTCTGCTTCGTCGGCCACACCCACGTGCCGGGAGTCTTCACCGATGAGCCGGACTTCTACCCCCCGGGCGAGCTGACCGACGCCACCTACAAGTTCACCCCGGAAGAGAAGGCGATCATCAACGTGGGGTCCGTCGGGCAGCCGCGCGACATGGACCCGCGTGCGAGCTACGTCATCCTGCACGCTGACCGCGTGGAGTTCGCCCGCGTGCCGTACAACATCGATGCCACCGCCGAGAAGATCCGGTCCATCCCGCAGCTCTCCGATTGGCTGGCCGACCGGCTGTATGAGGGGCGCTGAATGTCGGGCCGGCCGGTGCTCTCCCTCGCCCACTCCGCCGACGCGGATGATGTCTTCATGTGGTGGCCGATCACCGGCAAGGTGGATCCGCGCGACCCGGCCCGGGTGCTCGCGCCGCCCAGCATCGAGACGGGCCGGTTTGTGTACCGCTCTCTCCCCGCAGACATTCAGGACCTGAACCGACGCGCCGTCGAGCAGGCGGACCTTGATATCACCGCCATCTCGATCTTCAACTACACCCGCTGCGCCGAGCGCTACGCCCTCTCCGCCTGCGGCTGGTCCTTTGGCGATGGCTTTGGCCCCAAGGTGGTCGTGCGTGCCGAGTCCTCGGCCCGCTCCGCCGCGGCGGCCGCGCTGATGGCCCGCTGCGCTGATCTTGGCCAGGCCCCATCGATGGAAGCGGGCTCGCCCGCCGCGCCCCGGGCCCGGATTGCTGTGCCCGGGCTCCAGACGACGGCCTTTCTCACCGCATCGCTGATGCTCGGCGAAGGGGGCTTCGAGCCAGTGCCGATGCCCTTTGACCGCATCGTGAGCGCGGTCTGCGCGGGCTCGCACGAGGGCCGGGTGGTCGATGCCGGGCTGCTCATCCACGAATCGCAGCTCGATCACCACCTGCACGGGCTCTTGACCATCGCCGACGTCGGCGCATGGTGGAAGGGGCGCACGGGTCTGCCCCTCCCCCTCGGTGGCAACGCGCTGCGGCGCGGGCTGGAATCAGAGCATGGCCCCGGCACGCTCCGGCACATTGCCGGTGTGCTCGAGCGGTCGATTGCCCATGCCCTTGAGCACCGCGCCGAGTCGATGGACTACGCCCGCACCTTCTCCCCAGCACTCAGCGATGCCGATCTTGACCGGTACATCACCATGTACGTCAGCCCGTTGACCCTCCGCCCCGGGGATCGCGGTGCCCTTGCGGCGTCGCGCCTCTTCGAGGCCGGCGAACGCATGGGCCTCATCGGTCGGCCGCCGGCGATTGACCTCGTCACCGGGTGAGAGGGGGCTCAGTTGCGAGCCGCGTGCTGGAGCGAGAGAAGGGAGTACGCGGAGATCAGGATGGGGTTGTTCTCCATCCACCGGTCGTCAACGCTCTTGAACGAGCCATCCTCGCTCTGGAGCTTGATCAAATGGTCGATCAGGTCGTTCTGCCAGTCGCGTTCGGTGACCACGCCCTTGGCGTCGGTCGCGCGGACCAGGGCCGTGCCCGTCGCATCAAGGGCGCGCGAGAACATCACGTAGTAGTAGTACTGGCCGTCCGTTCCCGCGCCCGGATTCTCCGTCACGGTGTAGTTGCGGCTGATCCAGTCCTTGGCCGTCGTCACGCGCGGGTCCGTGGGCGCGAGCGCCGCGTACACATACGACTTGAACCCGGCATAGGTCATCGAGCCATATGCCCGCAGGCGCGACACCTTGGTGCCATCGTCGAGCGTCTCTTCGATCATGCCGGCCGTGCTCTGCGACTGCCCCCGCCCCGGGGTGCTCCCGGTCTCGCCGGTCGAATAGACGAAGCCCCCCTGCCGGCTCCCATCCGCGAATGTCTGGTCATTGGTCGCGCCGTTCATCTGGCAGCGCCCGATGAACTTGATCGCGCGCTGCACTGCCGGGTCTTCCTTGCTCACGCCCGTGTCGGCCAGGGCCTGCATGAAGAACGCCGTGTTCGACATGTCCGGTCGGCCGTGCTTGCCATATCCAACCCCTCCGTAGTAGGGGTGCGCGGCATCGACCTTCTTGGGTTCATCGCCCCCCGCCGTCGCGGGGTCCTCTGCGCCCCACTGGCACTTCTTCAGGAACTCGACGCCCTTGCTGACCGCCGCCTTGGCCTCGGGCGTATCTACCCGCGCGAGTGCAGAGATCGAGATGGCGGTGTTGTACGAGGGGAGCGTGGCGTCGTAGATGCCGCCGTCCGGCTTGGCCATCGACAGGAGATAACGCACCCCGGCGTCGACCGCTTCCTGCTCCGTGCTACTGCGCTTGGGCTGCATCAGCAGTCCATTGACGACAAGCCCCGTGATCGCCGGGAACGAGGGTTGCCCCGCTCCCTTGGGAGGAATGGCCCAGCCGCCGGTTGCCTTGTCTTGGGCGCTGAGCAGATACCGGATTGAGGCCTCGATCGCCTTGTCGGCCCGTTTGGCATGGACCTCATCGATCGCGAGCGCGGGGGCCGTCGCTGAGGTCAGCAGCAGCGCGGCGGTAAGGGCAAATCGGCGAGTAGTGAGCATGGTGTCTGGTTCCTCGGGCTCGATGAAAAGCGTGCCGACGCGAGAGCCGGATGGTAGTTCCACGCCCTCGCTGAGCGCGATTCGCGAGTGTCACATCCGTGCATCATGGGGCATCGAGGATCAGGCGCCCGTTCGCAAGACCCAGCTCACCTCGCTGCACCTGTTGCCGGAGCCCCTCATACACCACGGCGCAGACGGCCGTGGCCAAGTTCAGCGAGCGCTCCCCGGTGACCATGGGGAGCGCCACTGTGCGATCAGCAAAGCGAGCCAGTACCGTGTCGTCAAGCCCGCGCGTCTCGCGCCCGAAGAGCAGGCCATCCCCCCGCCGCAGAGGCACATCCCAGCATGGGCGGGCCGCCTTGGTCGTCAAGACCCAGAGTCGGCCGGGTGTAAGCCCGGCTTCATCGAGGCACCCATCGAGCGAGTCATGCTCGCGGGGCTGAAGCCGCGGCCAATAGTCAAGCCCGGCGCGACGGCACGCCTTTTCACCGGTGTCAAAGCCGAGTGGGCGGATGAGGTGGAGCGCGCACCCGGTGGCCACGGCGGTGCGTCCGATGTTCCCGGTGTTGTTGGGAATCTCCGGCTGAGCGAGGATGATGTGGAAGACCGGGGTCGCCATGAGTGAGTGAGCGCGGTTCGCCTCAGACCCGACGATATCATCGCCGCCCCGCCTGCACCCCCGCCATGAACGACCAGCAGCAACCGCCGGAGCCCGTCTCCGCCGCCTCGGCGGTCACGCTGATCCTGCTCACGCTCCTCTCATGGGCGAGCATCCCGCTCTTCCTGAAGTTCTTCGCCCGCCCGGACCCAGAGACCAACACCGCCCTCATCGACGGGTTCACCGCCAACGGATGGCGCTACGGCCTTTCGGCCCTCTTCTGGCTTCCCCTGCTCTTCGTCGCCCAACGGCGCGGACGGATGCCGCGGTCGATCTACGCCGCGGCGGTGGTCCCCTCGATCTTCAACCTTGTGGGGCAGACCGCTTTCGCCTGGTGTCCATACTTTCTCGAACCGGGGTTCTTCACGTTCGTCTTCCGGGTCCAGATCATCTTTGTGGCGGTGGGGGCGTGGCTGCTCTTCCCGAGCGAGCGTGCCACGCTGCGCTCCGCGCGGTTCTGGGTCGGCGTGGCCCTCGTCGTGGGGGGAAGCGTGGGGTTGATCGCGCTCCAGCCAGCGGGGCTCTCCACCCGTGCCTCAGGGTGGGCAATTGCGCTCGCGGTCGCCTCCGGGGCCATTTTCGCCGGGTATGGCCTCGGTGTACGGCGCTGTATGCAGGGATATAGCCCCGTGCTCGCCTTCGGGGTCATCTGTCAATACACCGCGGCGGGCACCGTGGTGCTCATGCTCCTCTTTGGGCGCGGGCACGGGGTGGAGGTGCTCTCCTTTGGCCCTTTCAACTGGTTCATGCTCCTTGCCTCGGCCATGATCGGGATCGCCATCAGCCATGTGATGTACTACGCGGCCCTCCAGCGACTCGGGCTGACCATGAGCATGGGGATCATCCAGCTTCAGCCCATCGTGACGGCGAGCGCGAGCGTGATGCTCGGGATCGAGCAACTGACGCCCGCTCAATGGGCCTTTGGAGTGGTCGGCGTGACGGGCGCGATGGTCATGCTCGTCAAGCCCGCCGCGCGCGAAGTCGATTGAGTCCGCGCCACGAATACGCGCGAACATGGTCGATTGTGCATTGAACGTGCGACGATCGTCCGCCCTCGCGCGACGTTCGATCATCGCCGCATGCCCACGACATCTTCGATGGTGTACCAACCCGGGGGCTGTGCGCAGAGCCACCGTGCGGCACCGATGGCCCCGAGCGCGAAGAGGTCGCGCGTGGTGGCACGGTGGGTGATCTCGATGTATTCGCCCGGCCCGGCGAAGCGGATGGTGTGCTCGCCGATGACGTCCCCCCCGCGCAGAGCGAGGATCTGGCCGTCGCTGAGCCGGGCTCCCCCTTCGCGGGCCGCGCTGGCGAGTCGCTTGGCGGTGCCGGAGGGTGCGTCCTTTTTCTGGTCGTGGTGGGCCTCGACGATCGCGCAGGCGTACGCGGGACCAAGAAGTGTGGCGATCCGGCGCACCGCATCGGCACAGACGGCCACACCGCGCGAAGTGTTGGGCGCGAGGAGCACGGCGCGCTCGCGCGACGCCTCTCGGAGTTTTTCCACAATGATCTCATCAAGCCCCGTGGTGCCCACAAGGAGCGCGGCCCGCGCCTCTCTGGCGATCGAGAGCGCCGCGCTCGCGCCGGCCGGTGAGGAGAAGTCGATGACCACCGTGGGCCCGATGAGTGCCGACGAAAGCGGTGTTTTCCATGTGGAAAACACCATGTTTTCTGACGCGCTGGCCGCGATGCACGCGGCCCCGTCGCGCACGATGGCGCCCATGAGCTTCAGAGTGTGATCCGGCGCGGCGAGCGCGATGATGCGCCGCCCCATCCTGCCCGATGCGCCGTGAACGATGATGTGGGGAGTTGACATGGCGTGCAAACTTTACTTTCATGTACACGATGGTCACGCGCACGCGCGACATTTCGCTCCACCTTTGCTCACGCTCGGCGACGTCGAGAGGGCTCGATGCGCAGAGTTTGCTCAAGAGGGTGGTGGTGTTGTTCCGATATCGATAGGCGTTCCCGTCGCGATGGGCTCGCCGTGTGGCGAGATTCCTCCGCGACTTTCTCACTTCGGATTCGTCCGAGGAGTTCATCATGGCGAAGAAAGCAAAGAAGAAGGCGGGCAAGAAGAAGGCCGGCAAGAAGAAGGCCAAGTAAGCCGACTCTGCCCAGTGGGCACCTTGCCCGCAGCGGAGCCGCCGCACGCTCGAAGGCCCGCGCCCACCTCGGTGGACGACGCGGCCCGCCGATCGCGGCCACCAAGAGTCTCCGCGGCACACGAACTTGCGGGGCTGGCCTTCGGGTCGGCCCCGCCTTTTGTTTTTGCCCCGGGTATCGCCACTTCGCGCCACCCGCTCCCCTCTTTCCCCCGCGCCGCGTGCCCTCTTGGCATATGCTCGGGTCGCCTTGCTCGATCACCAACGGCCGAGGATCGGCCCTGTCTCTTGCGCAACACGGAGGTTGCCCCTCATGCGGCTGGCCAAGCTCACCGTCTGCGGTTTCAAGTCCTTCGCGGACAAGACCGAGTTCACCTTTGATCAGCCCATCACCGGCATCGTCGGGCCCAACGGCTGCGGCAAGAGCAACGTCGTCGACGCCATCAAGTGGGTCCTCGGCGAGCGCTCCAGCAAGTCGCTCCGCGGCACAGAGATGATCGACGTCATCTTCGCCGGCTCCGGCGGGCGGAAATCCCTCGGCACCGCCAGCGTCGCGCTCACCTTTGAGAACCCGGTCATCACGGCCTCGGGCTCTCCAGGCTCCGCCTCCCCCGGCATCCTCACCGATGGCCCCTCCGCCCAACCCGCGGAGAGTGAACGGCTGGAGGACCTCGCCGACCGCGTGGTGGCCGGTGGCGAAGGCCCCGGCAACGCCGCGGCCGCCCCTGCCCCGGAGAACGACAACGAACTGCTCGGGGGTGATGGCGGACCGATCGACCACCGCGTGCGCGGACGGCGCAAGCTCCCCATCGATACCGACATCGTCGAGGTCGAGCGCCGGCTCCACCGCGACGGCGAGAGCGAGTACCTCGTCAACGGCCGCAAGGCCCGGCTGAAGGACATCCGTGACCTCTTCCTTGATACCGGCGTCGGGGCCGATGCCTACTGCATCATCGAGCAGGGCAAGGTCGATGCGATGTTGCTCGCCTCCCCCCAGGAACGGCGGGGCATCTTTGAGGAAGCCGCGGGGATTGCCAAGTTCCGCCAGCGCAAGGTGGAAGCGGAGCGCAAGCTGGAGCGCACGAGCACAAATCTTGCCGTGGCCCGCGAGCAGCTTGATTCGACCGAGCGCCGCCTCCGCATCGTGAAGGGTCAGGCCGCCCGGGCCCGCACCTTCAAAGACCTTGACGCACGCCACAAGGCCCTGCGCACCCGGCTGGCGTTCCACCAATACCACGACCTGCGCCAGCGGCTCGATGGGCTCACCAGCCGCCTGACCGAGCTTGAGACCGCACGGACGAAGGCCGCCGACGATCTCTCCATCCTTGAACAGATGCGCCAGGAGGCCGAACTCGGCCGCCATGAACGGGCCGACGCCCTCCGCCGGGCCGAGAGCGAGCTGCAGGGCGCGCTCCACCAAAAGCGCACCGCCGAGCAACGCGGCGCCATGGCTCAGTCCGCTGTTGAGAGCGCCATGGCCCAGTTGGCCGTCGATCGCGAGCAGCAGCAGGAACTCTCGCGCCGCGGGGCCGAACTCACGGATGGTGCCCGGGCCGCGGCTGAACAGATTGCGGCCTTGGTCGAGCGCCAGGGCGAGGCAGAGCGCACCCTCGCGGAGGTCACCGGCCGCCGCACCGCCGTGGTAGAAGCCCTCGCGGCCCTGCGGGCGGACCTCGCCGCCAAGCGGACCGCCGCCGCGAACATCGACCGCGAGCGGGCCGCCATCCTCGCTGCGGTCGAGCAGGACCAGCGCCGGGCCGCGGTGATCAGCGAACAACTGGCCCGGCTGAGCGCCAAGGCGGCCACGAACGAAACGGAACGGGCCCGTCTGACGCAGCAGCGCCAGGGCCACCTCGAGAACGCGAGCGCCGCGCGGACGACCATCGAGCAGGTGGACGCCGAGCACGCGCGCCTCACCGCTGAGGCGATGGCGCTGAGCGGCAGCCGGCGCGAACTGGCCGAGCGGGTGGCGGGGCTTGAGCAGTCGCACGCACGACTCGACAGCCGCCGCGCGACGCTCGCCGAGATGGCCAGCCGGCGCGTGGGGCTGAGCGAGGCCGTGGCCCGCGTGCTCGATGCACGCGAGCGCGAGCCCGCCTTCGCCGGCGTGGTGGGCGTGCTCAGCGACCTGATCGAGGTCGAAGCCGAACATGCCGGGGCGGTCGAGGCCGCGCTCGGGGCCAACCTGCGCGCCCTTGTGGTCTCGACCTTGATGCAGATGCCTGGTGAGCCGGTCCTGGCGGGTCTCGCCGGTCGTGTCACCTTCGCGCCCCTTCGTGCGGTCGGCCGGGCCGCCTCCGCCCTCGATGCCGAGCAGGGCGATTCTTCCGAGCCCGCGCCCGTCGGTTCGCCCTCCGTCGAATCTGGGCAGCCCCTGCCCGCTCGCCCGGATCTTGGTGCCGGCGCCATCGGCATTGCCCAGTTGATTCGCACCGCCCCCGGTGCGCCGGCGGAGGCCCGCGCCAACCTTGCCGATCTTCTCCACCGCCTCGTGGGGTGGACATACCTCGTCCGTGATCTTGACGCCGCCATGCTCCTCTCGGCCGGCCCGCTTGCCGGTGCCCGGTTTGTCACGGCGTCGGGCGCGGTCCTTGAGTCAGATGGTCGCGTGACGGCGGGCGTCGAGACCGAGGACGACGGCAAGGGCGTCCTCGCCCGTCAGGCGGAACTGCGCGGGCTTGAAGTCCGGCTCACCACGGCCCGGACCGATCTTGAGAATGAGCGGGCCCGTGTCCGCGCTATCGACAGCGAAGCGGCAGACCTTTCGACTCGCATCGGCCAGGCACGATCCACGCTCGAAAGCCAGCGCCGCACCCTCGGCTCTGAAGAACTGCGGGCCGAGCAGCTCGATGCCCAGCTCGAACGGCTGGCCCGCGAGAAGGGCACGCTCACCGAGGAGATCACCGGGCTGGCGGAGCGTTCCGCCACCCTCGACCGCGAGCAGGGCGAACTCCGCCAGAAGGCCGAGGCCCTGGCGCGGCTCTACACCGAGCAGGCCGACCTCGCCCGCGTGGCCGAGGACGAGGGCGGGCGCGTGCAGCAGCAGGCCGACGCCTTCACCGAGACCATGACCGCCGCAAGAGTCGAGGCCGGCCGCCTCGCCGAGCAGGCCGGGAGCGCGCGCCGCGAGCGTCAGCGCCTGGAATCGGCTGCGGAAGAGGCCCAGCGTCGCGCCGCAGCCCTTGAGCAGCAGGTCCTTGCCCGCGCCGCCGCGGCTGAGGACCACCGCATGGCCGTTCAAGAGGCCGCCGCGACCGCGCGCCAGGCGGGCGACGCGGCCGAGGGGTTTGAGCGGCAGGTGGCGGAGGCGACGGCCCACGTGGAAGAAGCGGCCCGCGCGACGGCGGACCTTTCACAGCGCGTCGTGATCGCGCGGGAGCACTCGGGCACGGTCGAGCGCGACTGGCACGCCGTTGAGACGGCCCGGCGCGAGATCGAGGTGCGGCGCGAGTCGATCGAGGAACGCACGCTTGCCGAGATCGGGCTCGATCTCGCGGCCGAATACGCCGCGTTCCGCGACATGGTTGTTGAAGGGCTCTTCCCTGAGCACCTTGGCGGCGGCGCTCCCGGCGAGGGTGCGGCGGTGCCCTTTGACCCCGTTCAGGCCACCACCGCGATTGCCGAACTGGCGCGCGAGATCAAGGCCCTCGGGCATGTGAACCTCGACGCGATCGAGGAAGAGGGCCAGCTCGCCGGCCGCAACGAGGCCCTCGCGGCCCAGGTGGCGGACCTTGACCAGGCGGCGGTGCAGTTGCACGACCTGATTCAGAAACTCGCCGATGCCTCACGCGGGCGGTTCAAGGCGACCTTCGAGCTCATCACCGAGCACTTCGCGGGCGAGAGCGGGATGTTCCGGCGCCTCTTCGGCGGCGGAAAGGCCGAGGTCCGCCTCATGCCCGTCGTCCGCGACGGGGTCGAGACGGGCGAGACCGACTGGCTCGAGAGCGGCATCGAGATCATCGCCAAGCCCCCGGGCAAAGAGCCCCGCAGCATCAGCCAGCTCTCGGGCGGCGAGAAGAGCATGACGGCCGTGGCCCTCTTGATGAGCATCTTCCGCAGCAAGCCGAGTTGCTTCTGCGTGCTCGACGAGGTCGATGCGGCCCTCGACGACGCCAACGTTGACCGGTTCTGCCGCGTCGTGGAACAGTTCACCGATACGAGCAGCTTCATCGTGATCACGCACCACAAGCGCACCATGCACACGGCCAACCAGCTCTTTGGGGTCACCATGCAGGAGCGCGGCGTGAGCAAGCGCGTGAGCGTGCGGGTCGATCAGGTTGGCCCGGACGGAAAGATCCGCGCCACCGATGACCACGCCCAGGCGAGCGATGGACACGGTGATGATGCAGGCGACGGCGCGTTGCGGCGCGGGCTGGCAGGGATGCGTGGACAGACGCCTGCCCCGGTCTCCTGATCTTCAGCGTTCTTCGGCCAGCCGCGCGTCCACCGCCTCAAGCCGGCGCACATGCACCGGGCGGTCGGGCTCAAGCTGGGTCAGCACAACGATGTGGCGCCGGGCCGTGCGAAGATCCGCGCCCGGGCCTTCGGGGGCTGACCGCAGAGCCATTCCCGCCGCCAGTTCGCGATACCGCGCGTCGTAGGGGGCGATCCGTGTGGCCCGTTCGGCCATGGCCCGGGCCCGGGCAAGATCGCCACCCTGGGCGTAGAGGTTCGCCAACTGCCCCGCATACGTCGGCAGCCGATCCTCGCGTGCGTCGAGATACTCAAGGTGCGGGATCGCTCCCTGCGGCCCCCCGCCCCCCCCTGGGGCGCCCCCCCCCCCCGACGGCGCCAC
>JBQTIJ010000465.1:0-8867 GCA_052388255.1 Phycisphaerales bacterium | reverse complement strand
GATGTCCGCCGATTCGAGCGCGGCGTCGGAGCCGATTGAGCCGATGGCAAGTGAAACATCCGCCGCGGCGAGCGCGGGGGCGTCGTTCACGCCGTCGCCGATGACCCCGACGTGCCCGGTGCGTGTGTCCCCGATCTCACGCCGCAGACGAGCGACGTGGGTCACTTTGTCGGCGGGGAGCAGTTGGGCGTGGAAGCGGTCGATCCCCAGTTCACCGGCGACTTTCGCGGCCGTCCGTTCGTTGTCGCCAGTGAGCATGACCACGGGCATAACGCCCAGCCCGTGCAGGCGCTCCACCAGGCAAGCCGCGCCGGGTCGAACCGCGTCCTCAAGAATGAAGACCCCGGCCTGCCCGGCATGAGCACACACCACCGCGATCTGCCCCTGGCGCTGCACGCGATCGAGCACCGACCGCACGTTGGCCCGCAGACACTCCGGGATGATCTCGAGCGTGTGCGTGAGCGAACCAAGGCGGGCCTCGCTACGGGCCCCATCGGCGTTGGAAACAAGGCCCACAACGCCCCGCCCGGTGACATACTTCACGGCTTCAAGGGGCATCGGTTCGACGCCCTGGGCCCGGGCGTGATCGACCACCGCGTGGGCGATCGGATGGGTGGAGTGTTCCTCCAGCCCCGCGGCCACGGCGAGCAGCCGTTGACCGTCTGACCACCCAACAGCGTGGACTTCCAGCACCCGTGGCCTGCCGACCGTGAGGGTGCCGGTTTTGTCAAAGGCGATGGCTCGCAGGCGCGAGAGCCGCTCGATCGCCTGCCCGCCCTTGAAGAGCACGCCACCCTTGGCCGCCCGCGAGATGGCGGCCAGCGTGGCCGTGGGCGTCGCGATCTGGAGCGCGCACGGCGAGGCCACGATCAGCAGGGTGATCGCGATGTACACCGCGCCATCGCGCCCGGCTTCAGCCGCGCTGCCGATCCAGGGCGCGCCCAGAGCGAACCGCCAGATGAAGAGCACCAGCAAACTCGCCGCAAAAACCGTGAGCGCGTAGGGCTGCGACACCCGATCGATGAGCCGCTGCACTGGTTGGCGCTGCTGCTGAGCCCGGGTGACAAGGTCCACGATCTTCTGGAGCGACGACTGGGCTGCGGGGCGAAGGACCGCGAGTTCGATGGGGTCACCGACGTTGAGCGTTCCGGCAAAGACCTCGTCGCCCGGCCCAACATCACGGGGCATGGACTCGCCCGTGAGAGTCGCCTGATCGACGCTCGATGTTCCCACGTTCAGGCGCCCGTCGGCGGGGATGAGTTCGCCCGGGAGCACGCGCACGCGATCCCCAGCGACAAGCGATTCCGGCGGCACCCGCGTCGCCTCGCCCTGCTCGTTCAACCGGAGCGCATCGGTGGGCATGAGGGCGTGCAGCGCTTCCACGCTGCGAAGCGTGCGCTCCATCGCCAGTTCCTCAAGCGCGCCGGAGACCGAGAAGAGCACCAGCAGCATGGCCCCTTCGGCCGGCGCTCCGATGAACGCGGCCAGCACCGCGCCAACGAACATCAGTACGTCGATGTCAAAGACGCCCTTTCGTAGCGACTCGATGGCCGCCCGTGCCCCGTAGACCGCGCCGATGCTGAAACTGATCCACACGAGGGCGGGGCCGACCATTGACCACGCACCCAGACGATCGAGCACCCAGCCGCAGAGCAGGAGCGCGGCCGCCACGATCGCCGCGGTGAGTTCGGCACGAGGGGAGAAGAGGCGCTCGCCGATCCCGGCGAGTCCCGACGCGGGCGCGCGGGGCTTTGAAGGGGCGGGGTTCGTAGCGGTCGCGTCGGGCATGATTCTCGGCGCGGCGGGCGGCCGGATTCAAACCGTAGGCGTGAGCGAAGGCGACTCTGGCGGGGACAGTCCGCGCTCTGCGCAACCAAAGAAAACGGCCGTCCTGCCGGACGGCCGCTTCAAGTACATCCTCCAACAAAATCGATCAAGCGAACAGCCACGCACCGAATGCGCGGCGAGGTCGCAATGTTTCATTGCGGAGCGTGCGGTTCAGAGCGACAGGTTGCCGAAGGCATTGTGCTCGCGGAGCAGGCCGTTGGCCTGACCAGCGGAGCGGCCTTGGGCCGTCTGTTGCCGGGGCGTGCTCGTCGCCATGACCTTGGTCGCGACCTTGCGGTACGCGGAGGTCACGCCGGCGAAGAGACCGCCTTGGACACCAGAACCATGAAGAAATGAATGACGTGCGGCGACGGCCTGAAGGGCTGTCATAGGTACTCTCTCCAATCAAAGGACTTCCGTCCTTCACTATCAGAATACCACACCTTGCCGACAAGTGCAAGCCCGTCTTCCAGAAATCGACTCTGCGGCCCTTGCCTTTTCGTTTGGTATATGATAGTATATTGGCGTTGTTACGGGCTCAAACCTTGGCGAGACCGGACCTGTTCAGCACCGACCATGGACCGGCGGACCGGCTAAAACGTCCAATAATAACATCGTTCATTGCCATTGAAGTACCCATCACGCCGACCAAAGGCCCCGATTGTCCATCCTTGAAACGCGACCAAGCCCGATTTCACGACCTGCGGACACTTGCAGCGGGTTCTGCTACAGCCCCGGCATAACGTCCCTGCCCAGAATGACCTCCGCAAACCGTTCCATCCCGGCAACCACTGACCCTGTTCGGGTCGTCGCTGATCGGCCAGATACTGCGCGGCCCCAGGGCGGGCACCCGGCGACCACCAGCGCGGCGGCGGAACTCTCCTTCAGTTCGTTCATGACCGACGGGGCCATCGTCCGGCTCTGCGACGAGCTTGCCCGTCTGGCGGGGGTGCCCATCTGGCTGCGTGACGTGAACGGGAAGGTCATCGTTCCGTGTGAGCCAGGATCGGGCGGGGATGGGGTGGTGGCGAAGGCATGGACGCTCGTCGACCATGAGATCGGGGCGGCCCGGGCCTTTGCGCTCGTCGGTCGCGCGTTTGACCTTTCGAGCGGGGTCTTTGTCGCTCCCCTGCGGATCAGCGCGGGCGAGATCGCCTCGATTGTGACCCCCGCCGACTGGGGCATAGACGATCCCGACGGCCGACGCGCCCTGGAGCGGGCCATCACGCTCGTGGCAAGCACAGCCGCGGAACTCTGCGAGGATCAACTCGCGCTGCGTCGCCGGGTCGGCGAGCTTGACGCGCTCTTTCGGCTTTCGTCGCTGCTGGTGCGGGCGGGCGATCCTGACGCGGTGCTGCGTGCGGCGCTCGATCTGGCGATCGATGTTCTCCGAGTGGACGCGGGGTCGATTTCGCTGCTTGACCGGGAGCTTGGCGGTGGCGGAAGTGTGGCGATCGGTGAGAACTACCACGGCGCGTTCCACCATCGGGCGAGCCGGTCGCTTTCGCCACGCTGGCTCGCCGAGACGGCGCCCCTGTCCGTGGATGGCGTGCTCCGTTCGCGGGCTCTCTCCGGCGAGGTCGTGGCGGTCGAGGACATCCGCAGGGATCCGATCATCGCCGACCACACCCGGGCCCGGCATGAAGGGCTGGCGAGCATACTGACGACGGGCCTGATCTTTCAGGGTCGCGCCTGGGGGCTCATTCGGCTGTACACCCGCTCGCCCCGCGGCTTCACGGACCAAGAGCGCGAACTCCTCCGGGCCATCGCCGACCAGGCGGCCATGGCCCTCAGCCACGCACGGCTCCGCAAGCTTCGCGAAGAAGATCAGCAGATCAAGCGCCAGTTGCAGCTTGCGGCCGATGTGCAGCGGCGCATGCTCCCCCAGCGACTGCCGGAGGTCGCGCCCTTTGACATCGCGGCCCGCTACAGCCCGTCGTTCCACCTTGGTGGTGATTTCTACGACGCGTTCACTCGGTCGGGCGAGTTGCTCCTTGCGGTCTGCGACGTTGTTGGCAAGGGCGTTCCGGCCGCGCTGCTCATGTCGGCGGTCCGTGCGTCGCTCCGCGCCTTTGTGCAGGACGTCCCAGGCCTTGATGAGGTGATGTCGCGGCTCAACGCGGCTCTCGCCCGCGACACGCTCGAGAGCGAGTTCGCCACGTTGTGGCTTGGCGCGGCCGATCCGCGCACGCTCCGGCTGACCTATTGCGGCGCGGGGCACGACCCACCGCTGGTCTTCCGTCCGCCTCCCCCGCAGAGCGGGCGAACACCGAGCATGGCCGATGCGGACGAACTGACCGCCGGCGGCATGGCGCTCGGGATCGATCCCGGGCAACTCTACCAGCTTGGTTCGTTTGACCTCCGGCCCGGCGACGTGCTGGTTGCGTACACCGACGGCGTCTCGGAGGCCTCAAACTTCGACAACCGCAAGTTCGGCCGTGACCGCATCAAGAGCGCGGTGCTCAACCTGCTGACCGAACGGCCGGGCGCGACCGCCGCGGAGATCGTCGAGCGCATCATCCGCGAACTGCGGACGTTCTGCGGTCTGCGCACCGTTCACGATGATGTGACGCTGGTGGTCCTGCGGGTCCGGGCCGATTTCGATGCGGGCTCCGGCGGGTTCGCCATCTGAGGGCTTACGCCGCGGCCGGGGGCGGCCCCTTGGGTGCTGCCGGGAAGCGGTAGTTGCGGACCTCGGTCTTGAGATCGTCGAGGCGGGACTGCATGAAGTCGAGCGTGCGTTCAATCTCGTGGACCAGTTTGCCGGGGCGGTTTCTGGCCGCCTGATCGAGGGCCTGACGCGGGAAGATCAGCCGCTGCTCTGTCTCGGTTGCCACGGGCCGGATCGACTCGAGTACGGCCTGCGTGCGGCGCTCTTGTGCGCTCGGGGGCGGCGTTTGAGCATCAGAGATCCGCAGCATGGTCCCGGAATGGCCCCGCCCCTCGGGGGTTGGTTTCGAATGGCCGACAGGGTGTCCGGTGCGCATCGCTCGCTCCTTCAATCTGGGCGGATGGGCGCGACCCGCCCGCTCCGACCTGTCAGCATCGACCGGGGGCCGGCTCGTGTTCAAGCAGACCTCGGCCCGTTGCCAACCTGTCCCGGCATAGGCCGCGTGCCCGTCATGGCTGGCCCGCGCCCATGTGTTCTCGCGCGTGAGGTTCATGAACTACCGCGCCCTTCGGGTCGATAACCTGACCACCCATGTCCGCCAAGCGCCGAGTCCCTGCACCTCGATCGACCGCCAATCCGGCACCGACCCCTTCACCGGAGGAGCTTGCCGCGCTCCGTGCCGGGATCGATCGGCTCGACCGTTCGCTCATCCGAACGCTCAGCCAACGGGCGCGGCTCGTGGTCAAAGTGGGGGCCTTCAAGCGGGCTACGGGGGTGCCGATTTACGCCCCGCACCGTGAGCAGGAAGTGCTCGCCAAAGTCCTTGCGCTCAACCCCGGCCCGCTTCAGGGGCGCACCATCGAGGCGATCTATCGCGAGTTGATGTCCGGCTCCTTCGCCCTTGAGCACCCGCTGAAGATCGGCTTCCTTGGCCCCGCAGGGAGTTTCTCGCATGTCGCCGCGGTGAGGCAGTTTGGCTCGTCCGTCGCGTTCGAGGATCTTCGCGAGATCGCCGGTGTCTTTACGGAGGTTCAGCGCGGGCATGTGGACTATGGCCTTGTGCCCATCGAGAACTCCGCCATCGGCGGCATCACCGAGACGCTCGATGCGTTCATCGCCAGCGGGCACCAGCACAGCGAACGCACCGGCGACGGCAACGCCAAGGTGAACGTCTATGCCGAGGTGCTGCTGGGCGTGCATCACGCCCTGATGGCCAATAGCGCGCCGAGCTCGATCCGGCGGATCTACAGCAAGCCGGAGGTCTTTGGCCAATGCCGAACGTGGCTGGCCACCCAGTTTCCGAAAGCAGAACTCGTCCCCGTCGCGAGCAGCAGCCGGGGCGTTCAGATGGTGGCGGAAGAAAAGCCCGGCCGGCGCGGCGCATCGGCGGCCATCGGCAACTCCTTCGCGGGCGAGCTCTACGGTGTGAACATTCTCTTCCCGAGGATTGAGGACGATCCGAACAACCTCACCCGTTTCTACGTGATCTCGCGCCAACGGGCCCAGCGCAGCGGCGACGACAAGACGAGCATGATGTTCGCGACCTTGAACAAGCCGGGCGCGCTGGTGAGCGTGCTCAACGTCTTCCACCGCGCGGGCGTGAACCTCACCCACATCGACAAACGCCCGAGCCGTCGCACGAACTGGCAGTACACGTTCTTCATCGATGCGCAAGGGCACGAGAGTGACCCGGCCATTGTGCGGGCCATCAGCGGGGCGCGCCGTCACTGTCAGGAACTGGTGGTGCTCGGCTCCTTCCCCCGGGCCCGGCGCGTGCTCTGACCAAGACCCACCGGGCCCAAAACGGGGCCCGCGGCGAGCGCGCCCTTCGGCCCGCCCGCCGCGGTTCACCCACCCCTGAGGCCATGCCGCGAGCTCATCACGAGCCGCGCGGCGGTCTCAAGCACGCTCTCCCCACCAGTTCCCTTCCTCCCGCCGCGGATGGCGCCGGAGCGTCCGGCGCGAACGGTCACCTCACCGTCCGGCACCGGGCGGCCGTGCCACCCGCGCGAGAACACCGCGTCGCAGGGCGATCAAGCCATGCGCGAGAAGGGACCGTGTGTGATCACACGCACGTCCGGAACAAGTTGAGTGGGCCGCCGACGAGAGGGGCCACAGGCGCGTCAGGCCCGGAGCCCCGGGGCACGAAGAAAACGCGCCCAGGACGCGGGTCTCTACGCGGGGCCAATGCGAGGGGTTGCGGCTGGCAAGGCATTTTGCACTCCCCATTGGGTCTCTGCCCGTTGGTGTGCCGACAATTGGGCTCGTGACCGAGAACCTCCACACCCTGCCCCAAGACGATGGCCCAGAGCCCGGTGGCTCTGTCGCCGTGGCGCCCGGGGTGCGCGTCGACAGTGCGGCTCTTCGCTTTGCCTTCTCGCGGAGCAGCGGCCCGGGCGGGCAGAATGTCAACAAGCGCTCGACGAAGGCGGAACTGCGAGTGCGGCCTTGGGCCCTTCCTCTTTCCGAGTCTGTGCTGCGCCGCCTGCTCGAAGGGGTGCAGGGGTTCATGACCGATGATGGCGACCTGCTGATCGTGTGCGACGAGCATCGCTCGCAAGGGCAGAACAAGGACGGATGCCTTGAGCGGCTGCGCGCCATGATCGTGCGTGCCCAGGCCGTGCCCAAGCGGCGCATCAAGACCAGGCCCACCCGCGGGAGCAAGGAACGGCGCATCGCCGACAAGAAGGCCCGGGGCGAGACCAAGCGCGATCGGCGCGGGGAGGATTAGGCCCATGAGTACGCCCCCGCCCGGCAATCCGGTTGATCCCGCGCTTGGCCCCAAACTCCTGCAGGCCCCGTGGCGGATGGACTACCTCGATGGGCTGAAGGCCGACGCATCGAAGCCCATGCCGCGCCCCGAGTCTGCCGGATGCTTCCTTGGCGACTACTGGCGTTCGCCCGACCTTGACGCGACGAATCACGTGATCGTCCGTTCAGCGCTTGGGATGGTGCTGCTGAACGCCTTCCCTTATGCCAACGGCCACCTTCTGGTTGCGCTCGGCGAAGGGAAGCCGCGGCTGCTCGATTACAGCGACACCGAACGAGCCCACCTTTGGCGGCTCACGGATCTGGCGATGGACCTCGTTGAGCATGCGCTCTCGCCGCAAGGCGTGAACGTGGGCGTAAACCAAGGCCGCGCGGCTGGTGCAGGAGTGCCGGGGCACCTGCACGTACACCTTGTGCCGCGCTGGGGAGGTGACGTGAACTTCATTACCACGGTCGCGCGGGTGCGCGTTATTCCTTCGTCGCTTCAGGCCATGGCGGAACGCTACCGCGCGGCCTGGGCCACGATCGGGCCCGGATGGCGCGAGTTGGTGGGACCATCGTGCCCATCGTGACCGACCAGAGCGACAGCAAGGGGGCGCGGGTGCGGATTGCGCTCAAGGCCGTGCCCGGTGCTTCGCGCAGCGGGATTGCTGGCGTGCTGGGGGACCGGCTGAAAGTGCGAGTCGCTGAGCCCCCGGAAGGCGGGAGGGCCAACGACGCGATCTGCACGCTGATTGCGGAGGTCCTCGGGGTGCCGGGCCGGGCCGTCAAGGTGGTGGTGGGGCAAGGCCGAGCGGAGAAGGTGGTGGAGGTGACCGGTATGCCGATGGCGGAAGTGATGACGCGGCTGGGGTTGTCCACATCCAAGCGGTGAGTCTGACGTTTCTTTCCTGTTCATTGGACGACGCCGGGACATGCGCCCGCTACCTTCTGGCGGTGTCCACCACGCCGAACAACCCGGGGTCTGAGTTCGAGAGCCGCTATCGCGAGCGGCCGGGGACCGGGGATGCCCGGGGCGGCCGGCGGGGGGCGTTCCGGCCCAAAGCGCCGCTGGGGAAACTCTTTGACCGGCAGCCGCCCGCCTCAGAGGAGGCGGAACGGTCTCTGCTTGGGGCGATGATCCTTGACCCGCGGACGACGGGGGATGTGATCCAGTTGGTGCGGGGCGGGGATGCGTTTTATGGCGCAAGCAACGGGCTCATCTTTGACGCCCTTGTGGCCACCTACGACCGCCACCACAGCGGCGACCTGACGCAGCTCAACCAGGTCCTGAGTGACAAGGGGGTCCTTGATCTGGTCGGGGGCACGGACTATCTCGTCCGGCTTGCGAACGAGACGCCTACCGCGGTGAACGCCGTCCACTACGCCCGCATCGTGGCGGACAAGTATCGGCTGCGCAAACTCATCGACGCGGCGGGGGAGATCCTCTTTCAGAGCTACCACGCGGGGGGCGGGGAAGAGGACGCGGCGACGATCATTGACGACGCGGAGCGGGTGGTCTTTGAGATCGCTGAGGAGGAGAACGTCAGCGATTCGCAGTCGCTCAAGCAACTGCTCGATGTCGAGATCCAGCGGCTGGAGGCCAAGGAGCGCGGGGAGGCACCGCCCGGGGGCGTGCTCACGGGGTTCCATGAACTGGACAAGATGCTGGGCGGCCTGC
>JBQTIJ010000464.1:0-7134 GCA_052388255.1 Phycisphaerales bacterium | reverse complement strand
CGGGGTGCGTGCGCTTGATTTCAGGTCCGTCGCCCCGGTTGGGCCGTTCAACGGCTCTGCACCACCACGGGGACGCTCAGTGTCGGCGACCAGGTGGCGGGTGTGGTCCACCAGAAGACCGACGCGGCATCGACCGGGAGGGCCGCGGGGAGGTGGGCGGGCGACTCGCTGAGTTCAAGCCGGACGTCGCCGGTGCCCCCGAGCATGCGGAGCAGGGCGCGGAGCGTGGCTTCGTCGGCGGGCATGGCCAAGGCGAAGATCGTCGGGCCGAAGACGGGTGCCACGATGGGGAAGGTCTCACCCGGGCGGGCGACGGGGATGTGGTTGGCGGGGTGCTCGGGGTCCTGGTTCGCGATGGCGGGAGACTCACCCGGGCGCGGGGCGGTGGTGAAGATGGGCGGAAGGGCCTCAAGATCGCGATGGAGTGCGCTCGCGAGCGTCGCGGCGACGGGCCCGGGGAGGGTCACAAGGCGGCCCGAGCGCACCGGCTTGTCGAGGGCGCGCTCAAGGTTGGCGGTCACGGCATCGATCGCGGCGGTCCGGACCCGCACAACCAGCCGCCCGTCTCGGGCGAGTGCAATCGCGCGGTCAAAGGACATACCAAAGGGATCGGCCGGTGCTGGCGCGATGTCCTTTGGCAGGTCATCGATGGTGGAGACGGCGGCGATGGCCGTGGCCAGCGCGGGCTCGGGCGTGCCGATGGGTGCGGCGGCGGGATCGTTGCCGGTCGCAAGCGTGTTCACGATGGGGGAGGGGCCGGGCAGGTCGCGCGGTGGCACGATGTTCGGGGCCGGGTCCGCGTTGTGTGTGAGGTCGGTGGGCTTCGGCCGGTTCGGCCCGGACCTGCTCGCGGCGAAGTACGAGACCGTGGCGACCACTGCCAAAGCCGCGGCTGCGCTCAGGGCGAAGCCGATGCGTCGCATCGAGGGCCGGCGGGTCGTGGCGAGGGCGGGGGCGGCGCGGAAGGTAGAGATGGGGATCGATGCTGGTGCGGCGACCGATTCAGAGGCGGCGAGGCCGAGCAAGGCATCGCGCTCGAGCATGGCTTCGACGCCATCGATCAGGCCTGCAGGGGCCTTGACGGAACCAAGGTCGAGCAGCCCCGCGCGATCGGCCCGCATCTGAGCGACAAGACGGCTGAGGTTGTGGTCAGCGAGCAGGGCCCGGCCAAGCGTCTCGCGGGCCTCGGCGGAGAGGGGCTGGTCCTCGATGAGGTCGATCAAGAGGCGCTCATCCACGCCGTGGACGCTCGCCGGTTCGTCAAACCGGGCGTGGCGGCCGTTGTGGCCGTTGCCGGATTCGGGATGACGATGGGGGTGGCTCATGGCGCGGGCGGGTTCGTTCGTGTCGGCGAGGAGGTGCGGTCGTGGGAGCCGGTTTCGTGGGTGCTCAGGAGGTCTCGCAAGGCGGCGCGGGCACGAAAGAGGCGGCTCTTGACGGTCCCCTCGGCGATACCGAGGGCTTGGGCGATCTGGGCGTACTCAAGCCCGCGAACATCGCGAAGCACGAGCATGGCCCGGGATTCCGGGTCAATCGTCGCGAGGGCGCGAGCAAGGTGCTCGTGCATCTCCACCTGTTGGACGCGCGACTCGGGGGAAAGTTCCGACTCCGAGCCCGGGGTGTGCCCGGAGGGGGAGGTCCGAGAAGTCGGTTCTGCTCTGTTGGGTGCCCGTTCCGCCAGCCCCTCCAGACTCGCGTGGGCCCGCAGTTTGGCCGCCCGTAGGTGGGTCAGGACCACGTTCATGGTCACGCGGGTCATCCAGGTGGTCAGGGCGGCGGAGCCGTCAAAGGTGGGAAGCCCTTGGATGATCCTCACCATGGCTTCCTGGCAGAGGTCCGTCGCAAGGTCCTGCTTGCCGACCATGCGGAGGCAGGTGGCAAAGAGACGGTCCTGGTGTCTGGCGAGGAGGGTCGACCACGCGGCAGGGTCGCCGGCGCGGATGGCGCGGACCAGTTGCAGGTCGCGCGCGGCGGCCGGGTCGGCGGGTTCGCGGGCCGGGTTGGCCGGCGTGTGGGAGGTGGGCGGAGTGGGTTCGGCCACGAAGGCAACAATACGACAAGGGCCGGCGCATCGCTCCGGCGGCGCGTGGGCGATGGTGCGGAGCAAAGGCATGTCGCGCGAAGTACCTCAGGAAGTAAAGGCGGAGGAGCGTGCGCTGCTCGTGGTCGCGGCGTGGCCCAAGGCCTTGTCGGAGCACGATCGCTCGATCCTGGTCGAGGAGGCGACCGGGGAGCCCCGGGCCTATTGCGCTGGGCTGGCCCGTCGCGCCACGCCGGCGGTGTTGATGGCGGGGGCGCGGTCACGGATGCGCGAGGCGGCCCTGAAGCTCCGGTCGAGCAAGGTGCCGGCGATGTACCCCTCGAAGAGTGACCTTGAGGACCTGCTGCCGCCGTTCGCGACACGCCGGCTTGTGCGGGCTGAGGGGGCGCCCTTCCCGCTGTATATGTGCGAGCCGATGACGACGCGGGTCGAAGGGCGCGGGCTCGACCTTCGCTCTGTGCGGCTGCTCGTCAAGGGGCGACTCAAGCGGTTCACGGTGAAGACCGAGGCCATCGGCTCTACGGGCAACTCCTGGATGAACGACTCGATCGAGGAGGGGTTCGGCGTGCCCGAGAGCGGGAGCGTCTCGCAGCGCACCGGGATGATGGGGGACGTGCTCGACCTATGGACCGATGAGGGCCGGGCGGTGCGCATCGATGGGCGAAAGTTTGATTTCTCAATCCTCGGCGAGCGGCGCGGATTGACCGACTCGGAGAACATGGCCGCGCTGGCGATCCACCTTGGGGAGCAAGCACCGCTTGCCCACATCGAGCTTGGCTTCAGTGAGTTTGCACCGATGGTCACGGCGGTGGTGCGCAGGGTCATGGCCTCCGGGGCGACGATCCGGCGCGAGGACGATGGGCCGGCCTTTGACCTGTATTCCTCGCTTTGCGCGCTGGTGGAGCGGGCGCTGCGGAAGCGGGCGCGGTGAGGTCTTCGCCGTTTCGGGTCACCAGACCTCAGGCCGGGAGCGCGCCGGCGGGGGTGCCGAGCGTCATGCTCGCGGCCCGGCGCTGCGGGGCTTCGCCCTCGGTATCGACCTCCGGAGCCGCGAACCCCTCGCCGAAGCGGAAGAGACGGAAGGAGTTGGCGATGACAAAGACATCGCCGATGAAGTGGAAGATGAGGGCCCCGTAGATGTTCAAGTTGTCGGTCGCGGCGAGGGCCAGACCGATGAGGGCGATGACGACCGCCGCGACGATGTTCTGGGCGATGATGGAGCGCATGCGGCGCGAGAGTTCCATCATGAAGGGGATGCGAGAGAGGTCGTCGTTCATCAGGGCGACGCCCGCGGAGTTGGTCGCGATGTCACTGCCCGAAAGGCCCATGGCGACGCCGATCTCCGCCGCAGCGAGCGAGGGACCGTCGTTGATGCCGTCGCCCACCATGAGGGTGCGGCGGCCCTGGCGGACGAGGCCCTTGATCTGCTCGTGCTTCTCTTCGGGGAGGCACTCGGCCTCGATGTGGTCGACGCCGACGCTGCGGCCCACGCGCTCGGCCACGCTCAGGCGGTCGCCGGTGAAGATGGCGATGCGCTTGACACCGAGTTCGCGCAGGCGCTCGATCACGGTCTTCACATTGGAGCGTACTTTGTCCTCAAGCCCGACGGCGCCAAGGTAGCGCCCGTCGCGCATCACGTGGACGCCGGTGCGGCCTTCGATCTTCTGGCTCACACCATCAAGATCGGCCTTGATCCCCGGGGCAAGTTCAAGAAGCCAGGTGGCCCGGCCGACGTGAATCTGGCCGGACGGGGTGCGCATGCGCACGCCCCGACCATGGACTTCTTCGTAATCACTGGAGGCCTCGACCGTCACGCGGGCGGACCGGGCGGTTGAGAGGATGGAGCGGGCAAGCGGGTGGTTGCTGAACTGCTCGCCGGTGGCGGCGGCGGCGAGGAGCGTGGCACCATCCACACCCGGCGCGGGGGCGAGGGCGGCGACGACGAACCGGCCGGTGGTGATGGTGCCGGTCTTGTCCATGACCACGGTGTCGATGCTGCTGGCCGCTTCAAGGTACGAGGCCTGCTTGATCATGATGCCGAGCCGTGCCGCGGCTGCGAAGGCCGCGACGGTGGCGGTCGGGCTGGCGAGGAGCATGGCGGAGGGGCAGGTGACGACGAGCACGGTGATGGCCGTCTCGATGTTGCGCGTGAGGAACCAGACGACAAACGCCAGCGAGAGGATGACGGGAACAAAGAACCCCGAGACCTGCTCGATCAGGAGTTGGCGGGGTGACTTGGAGCGCTCGGCCTCGCGGATGAGCTGGGTGACCTTGCCGATGGTGGTGTCCTGGCCCACGAGGGTGCAGCGCAGGTCGATCTGTCCGGAGAGGTTGGTGGTGCCGGCGTAGACGGGTTCGCCTGGCTGCACTTCGTGAGGTACGGCTTCGCCGGTGAGCGACGCCTGATCGACCGTCGAGCGACCGGCGGTGACGACACCGTCAACCGGCAGATTCTCGCCGGGGCGGACGCGCACGGTGTCGCCGACCTTGACGCTGGTGAGGGCGATCTCCTCTTCTTGGCCGTTGCGCACGATGCGCGCGACGTTGGGCGTGAGCTTGACGAGCTGCTCGATGACGCGCTGGGCGCCGAAGGCCGTCCGGCGCAGGAACTGGTCCGCCACCAGCAGGATGAAGGCCAGCCAGCCGGCGGTCTCGTAATGCTGGGTCGCCATGGAGGCGAGAATGGCGAGGGCCGCCAGCGAGGAGCTGGAAGCCCGGCCGCGCCGGATCTCAAGGGCCGAGGCCTTGAAGAGGGGGAACCCAAGGAGAAGCGCGGCGAGGGCCGCGGGGAGCTCCGCGACTTTTTCATCGATCCCGCCGAGGACGTGCTTGGCCACAAACGCACCGACCAGCAGCATTCCGCCCACAAGATAGAAGAAGAGGTAGCGTTCGGAGGTCAACTCATGATGGGTGCAGCATGCGCCACCCTCATGGTGCTCATGGGCAGAGGGGGCCGGGGTGGGTGCTTGGGGGAGGGAGATGCTCGACATGACCGCTCCGAAGTGCCGACCAAGAGGGGAAGAGTGCCGGAGGATCCGGCCTTTGGCCCCTGCCGGAGAACCCGGAGGGGTGTTCACGGCGGGATGCGCCGGGCCAAAACTGTAGCCGATAGCCGCCCGGAGGCCGAGAGGGGCTGCTTTGCATCTACGCAGTCGGGAAGGGTTCGGTTCGCTGCTTGCGGGGAACGCCGGTCGCCGACTCATCCTCGACGGGGTGCGGCATGGTCTCGTTGAACGTCGCCCCTACCTTTGGCCCACCGATGTTCTGCTTTCCCCTGACACTCGCCGACGCATTGCTGCTCATCGCATCGGGGGATTCGGGCGATCGTCAGGTGATTCTTGACGTTCTGTTCGTTCTCGCCGCGGCTGCGCTGGTGACGCTCCCCCTGCGGCGGCTGAAACTCGCGACGATCCCGGGGTACCTCATCACCGGGGCGTTGATCGGCAAGTCGGCCTTTGGCATCATCAGCTCTGACGAGAACGTCTCGTCGATCAACTCGCTGGCGATCATCCTGTTGATGTTCACCATCGGCCTGCACCTTGACCTTGCCGCGCTGCGGCGGGGGCGCTCTCGACGGTGCTGGTGGTGGCGCTCGCCTGGCCGACAGCGATGGCCTTCGGGCTCGCGCCCGCCCCGGCGCTGGTGCTCTCGATGGCGGTGAGCATGTCGAGCACGGCGGTGGTGCTTCGGCTGCTGGCTCAGCGTCGCGAGACCCACCGCATGCACGGCCGGTTGTGCGTGGGCATCGCCATCGTGCAGGACATGCTGGCGCTCGTCATGCTCGCGACGCTCCCCGCGATCGCCAAGTGGAACGGCACGGCCCCGGCGGATGTGGCCAACCAGGTCATGACGGTGGGGGCCATCCTCCAGGGTTCGGTGATCAAACTCGGCGGGATCGCCGCGCTCATCGCCTTTGGCGTGTATGTGCTTCCGCTGCTCATGAAGGAGGCGTCACGCGAGGCCTCGGGGGAATCGACGCTGGTGCTGGCCGCGGCCGTTGCGCTCGGGGCCGCGGTGGCGACGGGCGGGCTTGGCTTCAGCCCGGAACTCGGCGCGTTTCTTGCGGGGTTCTTGCTCGCGGCGACACCGTTTCGCTATCAACTCGCCGGGCAACTCTCGCCCATGCGGGACCTTTTTCTGGCGGTCTTCTTCACCACCGTCGGCCTTCAGATGAACTTGGGCGCGGTGGTCTCAAACTGGTGGCTCCTGCTGCTTGGGCTGGCGGCCCTCGTGGTGATCAAGATCGTGTCGATCGCCATCACCACCTGGGCCTCGGGCGCCACCGCACCGGTCGCGGTGCGCACGGCCTTTTCGCTGGCACAGGCGGGGGAGTTCAGCATCGTCATTCTCGGTGTGGCCGTCGGCCCTTCGCTTGGCATCTTCACCACCGAGTCTCTCGCCCTGCCCATCGCCCTCGTGGTGCTCTCGCTGATTGTCACCCCGTCGCTGTATGACCTGGGGGAGCGTCTGGCCCCGCGGCTCAACTCCTTCCCCCCGGCGCGCTGGCTGACGACATCGAACCTGCGCGAGGTGCCGGTGCCCGTGCAGGAGCCACCCTCATCCGCTCCTGCTGCCGCCGGGGCGGACGCGAACGCAGCCGCCCAACCCTCCGCTGGTTCAGAGGCCAAGGAGCCCCACGGTTCCGCTGCGCATGCTGCTGCCGCCCATGGGGCCAGTGGCCACAAGGCCCCGCGCAGCGCGATCATCGCGGGGTTCGGGATTGTCGGGCGCGCGGTAGCGGATCATCTTGAGGTCCACGGTGTGCCGTACACGGTAGTGGAGATCAATGCTGCGACGATCCAGACTCAGCGCAGTCTTGGGCGGCGCGTGGTCTTCGGTGATATCGCCAACCCGGAGGTGCTTGAATCCGCCGGTGTTCACGATGCCGATGCCGTCTTTCTCACCATCCCGGACGACGAGGCCACTCTTCGCGCCTGCCAGACCATCCGCCGCCTTGCCCCGCACACGTTCATCGTCGCGCGGGCCGCCTTTCTGAGCACCGCCTTTCAAGCCGCGGCCTCCGGTGCGGATGATGTCGCAGTGGCGGAGGTGGCGACGGCCGAAGCGATGGCGAAGAAGGTGCTGGCGCGGCT
>JBQTIJ010000463.1:0-12662 GCA_052388255.1 Phycisphaerales bacterium | reverse complement strand
GCCTTGTGGACCCTCGGACGCGCTGCACTGTTGTTGCTCACCGCCGCGACCCTGGGCGCGGCCATCACGGTGGGGATTGGCTGGTACTGCGCCGTGCGGATCCCGCTGGTGGGGAGTATCGCATCTTGGCCGGAGCCGGGGACCACACTCATCACCAGCCGCGGCGCGGTCTTCCCGGAGGGTGGTTGCAACGTGATTGAGGCGAGCCGCTTTGATCGAGGCGGGATGACCATCTACTCGGCCCAGTCGGCGTGGTTCAGTGGGTGGCCGCTGGCGCGACCACAGGAGTCGGAACTGGCGACAAGTGAGTTTCTGCCGGAGTGGACCCGTCCGCGGCTGACGATCGTTGATCGCGGAACGCCGGGCTCCGGGGCGGCGGGGGCGTGTGATGACCGGCGCATGGTGATGGTCTTCGGCTGGCCGTGGCCCGCGCTCTTTCATGAGGAGTATGCGAACCTCGGCGTCAGGCAGACCCCGGGGGGTATCGAGGTGGCAGCCCTGACGAGCGTGAATGCACGCGGTCCGGGAGTGGCTCCGGTGCTGCCGCTGCTGCCGGTGTGGGGACCGTTCGCGGCTTCGGTTGCGCTCTGGGGCTCGGTGGCACTGGCGGCTTTGTGGGGCTGGCGAGCCCGCAGGGCGCGGCGGCGCTCGCGGCGCGGGTTGTGCATCGCGTGCGGATACGACCGGCGCGGATTAGCGATGGGCGCACCCTGCCCGGAGTGCGGCGGGGAGTTGAAAACGCCCGGCCCAGGAGTGACCCCGGGTCGGGCGTGAGGTGCAAGGTTCATACGCGGTGGCCGCGGGCGCGGTTCACTGGTTGAAGTAACTGGTGATGTACTCGTCAAGGTCGCCGGGCTCAACGAAACCGTCCTGGTTGAAGTCGCAGCGGGAGCGTTCCTCCTCGTTGTCGCTGAAGAAGGACGTGATGAACTCGTCAAGGTCACCGGGTTCGACGAAGCCGTCGTTGTTGAAGTCAAGAGGATTGCCGGGCGCGGGGACGCACGTGAGGGACAGGAGCGAGGCCGCGGGGAGGTCGCCCGCGAGACGGAGGATGTAGTTCACGCCGGGCTCGCAGGGGAACTCAAGCGAGGGGGCAGCGCCGGGGCATTCGGGGCCGTCGCCGGCGTTGCAGGCGATGGGCAGGGCCTCGGCATCGGGGCAGGATGTGGAATAGACCGCGAGTTTGGCGGCGTTGGGCTGGCCGCAGGTGCTGATCCGCATGGTGCCGGTGCAACTTGCGGAGAAGAGGAACCAGACATCGGGCTCCGCGCCGTCGAAGCACTCGTGAGCGGGGCCGTCGGGCGTGGCGCCAGCGGTGCTGACGAAGGAGTTGCCCTCGGGGAGATCGACGAGGGTGGCGCAGGAGTCGCCGGGCGAGGTGAAGCCGATGCGAGCGGTGAAGGAGCCGGTGCCGATGAGGGCAGGATCGGTGGCGGCGATGCGGATGAAGTAGGGCGTGCCGGCGACCACCGGGAGTTCGATCCCCGCGTCTTCTGGATCAACAGTCTCTGGATCATCCGCGGGGCAGCCGCCCGGGCTCTGCACGTCGCTGGCGATGACCTCCGTGAGGGTGTCGCCGGGGCAGGCGGCGTGGATCGAGACGACCGTGTCAAGCCCATAGCCAAGGAGCGTGCCGCAGGTGGTCACGGAGAGTGTTCCATCCGCGGGTGCGACGAAGCCGTACCAGACATCCGGGCCACCGACGGCGCGATCGGCTGTCGATGCGCCGTCCGCTATTGCGAGGGTGAGGTTGCCGGTGACGACCTGCCCGGCGACGACGCCCTCCGCGGCTTCGCAGGCGTCGTTGGCGGGCGGGAGTTCCGTGGTGTGGACAGAGAACGTGCCGGGGCCGATGGGGAAGGGCGAGCCGGGGAGCGTGACGCCGCCGATGCGGAGAATCACGGTCTCGCCCGCGCCGATGGCGATGCCCGCGCCGGCTCCGCTGGGGCCGACGCTGCAGGCGATCGACTGCTCAGGATCACCCGGGCAGGCCGCCCCGGGATAGATGGCGACGGCGACGGGGAACGCCGCGGCGGCGTTGACACTGAGGAATCCGGTGATGGGCGCGGTGTAGGTGAACCAGAAGTCACCTTCGCAAGGGGTCGATCCGCAGGAAGCGGGGAGGGGCAAGGGATCGGCGGTGCCGCAGGAAGAGTTGAACGCAAAGTCACCATCGGGGATGACGACGGCGGCGACGCAGTTGTCGTTGAAGGGTGCGGGAGTAGAGACGTTGAGGGTGATGAAGTTGCCGGGAGGTGTGTTGCCGCCGTAGTTGGTGACGCGGATGCGGAGGGTGGTCTCGGCCCCACGCGAGACGGTGACGCAGGAGGGACCGACCGCACCGCAGTCGTCGTTGCAGGCGAGAGCGGTGATGTTGAAGGCGGAGCAGACGGGGAGGACTTCGAGCACGGTGTCGAAGTTCGATCCATACGTATCGAAGGTGACGGTGTTGCACCCCTGTGGCCAGGTGTAGCGGAACCAGACATCCGGGGTGGTCTGGGAGAGGCCGCAGGATCCGGTGCGGTCGTTGGTGGCGCCGGAGAGGGTGGCGGTGTAGGAGCCGTTGGTGACGGGGACGGCCTGGGCGCAGAAGTCGTTGGCGGGGTAGATGCGCGTGTTCAGAACATAGTTCCCGCGGGCGCCGTTGAAGCCGGAGAGACGGAAGCGGAGAAGGTCCGAGGCGCTGACGGTCGCGCTGATGCGGGAGCGGGTGGTTCCGCCGCAGTTGCCGATGGCGGCGTCGTCGTTGCAGGTGAGCTGAACATACGAGAACCCGCCGGTGACGGGGTTCAACTGGCGGCGCTCGACCGAGAGCACGGTGTCAAAGACGGAGCCGCAGGTATCGGCCTCAAGGGAGCCGGCATACGGGGCGACCATGGTGAACCAGACGTCGGGCGTGGTGTTGGAACTGCCGCAGGTGGTGGTGCCGTCCTGGGTGGCGAACTGGGTGCTCCCGGAGACGGTGCCGAGGCCGATCGAACGAGGCGTGTTGCGGCTGTCGTTTGACGGGGGAGCAAAGGCGGGGTTGTAGTCAACCCGGATGCGGTTCTGCGACCAGGCGAAATCGTTGTCGCTGTGGGCGTCGTCCTCATTGATGATGGCGCAGAGGTAGTACTGGCCGGGGGGGACAGAGTTCGGCGTGACGACGAAGGTCGAGACAGCGACCCCCGAGGCGCGGTCGAGCGTGCCGAGGTTGGTCGAGGAGCAGTAGATGGCCCCCGAGAGATTGAAGTCGTAGGGCGTGGGATCGAGCCACCAGTCGATGGTGGTGGCGCGGGTGTTGGTGCCGATGTTCTCGAGGCGAATCTCGTAGATGGGGAAGGCGTTGCCCTGCAGAACGGAGGGGGGCATGTTCAGCCCCACCACGCCGTTGACACTGGTGCTCGCCCCGAAGGGGACGAGCGTGCCGGACATGCGCCAGAGGGTGATCCCGAAATCCGTGAGGTTGATGCCGCCGTACGCGGCCCGGATGGATTCGGCATCGTCCGCGAAGACGCGGTCTGACTCTGCGTCGTAGAACCCGGTGGTGAAGTAGTTCATGCACGAAGGCGCGACGAACCCGGGGTTTGATTCCCAGGAGTGGACGCGCCCGAAGGCGTGGCCGAGTTCATGGAGCGCGGTCGCGCGGAAGGAGTTGATGGTGGAGTCCGCGTAGATCACTCCCTGGTTCTCGCTGAAGACCTGGGTCGGGTTGTACGCGATGTCAGACTCAACAATGACCTGGAGCGCGAGCCCGAACGTGCGGGTGATGCAGCGGGCAAGAGTGGTGGCGCCCCAGCCGCGGCCGTAAAGATCGACCATCTGCTGGTTGTTGAGGAAGCCGGTTTCGTTGCGGCCGTTGGGCCAGCCGATCTGGTTGTTGGAATCAGCAAAGACCTGAAAGAGGCCGGGGGCGTAGCGGTTCCAGCGGTTCTGCTCGTCGAAGAAGGCCTGTCGCCACCACGTGCCGGGGGGGACGTTGAACGCCACGGGGCTCCCGGGGGGGAGGACGCCGGCCGGGAATCCGTACTCCAGCATGTTGCGTTCTGGATCCTGCACGAGTTCGGCAGTCGAGAAGCGGCGCTCAGGTGGCTGGGGCTTGATCGGCCCGCCAGCGCTCAGCGGAGTGGTCGCCTGGGCGGGGGCGGCGGGGCCGGGTGGCGCAAGCAGCAGGTCTCCCTGTTCGCTCGGGCCGAACGCGCTGCCCGTGAGATGCGCGGGAAGAGGGGCCGGCGTGGTGGCCCGGAGTTCCGGGCTTGCTTCCGCTATAGGGAGAGCGCGGGCGATCTCGGTGGCGAAGGTCTCCGGCGTGTACGACATCTGCGGGTCGCGGAACTTGGTGAAGTAGCGAAAGTCCACCGGGCGACTGGGGCCGAGGCACCCGCCGGGGGTGTGGACGATCCACTCGCCGTTGACGGCCCGAATGGGGAAGTACCCCTCCGAGTCGCCCACAAGGGGGGACATGGCGTTGTTCTGGATGTTGGCGGCCGAGAGCATGAAGACGGCCGACTCGCCGATCGCGAACTGGGGCATGCCGCTGACGATGTACCTGACACCGTTCTGCGTTCCGCCCATGATGGAGAGGTTGGTGTGGCCGTCGTGGGTGCGACCGGCGAGCAGGCCGGCGCGATCAAGATCCACCCTGTCAATGCGCACGGTGTACTCCGTGGTGGCGAAGACCTGGCGGGCGTCGGTCCAGTCAAACCGGGCGGCGACGACGGTCCCCTGAAAGATCGCATCCGCGCGGGCGAGGGTCTGTTCCGGCGTGGCGTGGACGACCGAGGACGCGGCGACCTCGAGAGGGAGTGCGAGGGTGCAGAGGCCGAGCGCGAAGGGAGCGAGGCGTGCGGCAGAGAGCCGGAGGGCCAGAGCGCCAAGGGCGCGACGAAGGGCTCGGGTACGGGAACGGGAGGTGGCCATGCGGGGCTCCTTTCGGTGGGCGGTGGTGCGCATCGCTGCCGGCCCGGGGAGACCCGAGGCCAGCCGCCGACGCGCGCCGGACAGATGAAGGAGCGACAGACCGAGAGGGATGCGGACACGAATAACGGGAGCGCAGCGCACGGCTGACCGGGCTCCAGTGGGGATGGGGCGGGCGAGGAGGGTGCGGGGTGAGGCCCGGGGCGGGGCGTACCGTGGAGGGTGAGCGGGTTCCCCGTGATTTCGGTGGCGATCGTGGATGGCCCGGTGCCCGCGCTCCGCGCGCGGGAGTCGATGGCCGAGGATGGCGCGGGGGCGGAGGTTGTGTTCGAAGGGATGGTGCGGCCGCTTGAACACGGTGCGCCCATCAGCGGGCTTGACTACGAGGCCTATGAGCCGATGGCGGGGCATGAACTGGCGCGACTGGCGCGCGAAGTCGCGGGGGAGCATGGGCTGCGCGGGCTGACCGTGGTCCACAGCCGCGGGTTTGTGGGGGCGGGGAAGTGTTCTGTGAGAGTGGTGGCCCGCGGCCTGCACCGGGCGGAGGCGCTGGCGGCGGTGGAGGCGTTTCTTGACCGCATGAAGCGCGACGTACCGATCTGGAAGCGGGTGGTGGAGGCGCAGCGCGAGCGGGGCCAAAAAGAACACGGGGGCGGATGAATCCGCCCCCGTGGCTGTTGGTTCGCTGAGCGTCTCTGGATTGGCCGTCGGACAACCGTTGGTCAGTTCGAGCAGCTGAAGTAGGCCGTTGTGAAGTCGTCAAGATCGCCAGGTTCAACAAACCCGTCGCCATTGAAATCTGTCCGCGGGCCCGGGCTCTCGAAGTAGCAGGTGATGAAATCGTCGTAGTCGCCGGGCTCGACGATGCCGTCGTGATTGAAATCCGCATCCCAACAATCATCGGCACACTTGAGCGCCGCGATTGCGGTGTAGCCGACTCCATCGATTTCGATGCCCTCACCGAGGATGAACAAACGATCTCCAAACTCTACGACATCGCGGGCAGTCCCTTCGATACTCCGGCCTGGCACTGCACGAAAGCCGTCCTCGCCATCGAGGACCACGAGGGCTTGGAGCGGAAGCGAGAGATCATCGCATATGTTCGGAGTCTGGGAAATCTCCACGCCTGTCACCGCCAGTTGCGGGTAGCCGCCACAGATCGAGATCACCCGCATTCGTCCTGTGCTGGCATTAGAACCAAGCGCGCGAGCAACAGGGCTGCCACAGGTGATGCTGCCCGTGGGAAACTGCTCGAACGCGCCTGTGCCGGAGGGACCGGTGAATTGCTCAAATTGACCTGCGCCGCAGTTAGGATCCTCGGAGTTAAAGAATCCGCCTGAAAGATACACGGCGTCGCCGAACTGCTGGATCCAACCCTGACCCAAGAAACTCGGGCCGACGCCGGTCGTCATACAACGATCCACAGGAAGGAATGGCTGGAAAGTCATGGTGCCTGCTGGCATGTAGGCAAGTGTGCCAAAGGGCGTCCCGCCGCTGCACGCTCCGGTCGAGGTTCGTTCTGGGCCCACCAGCCAGAGTTCTTCCACAGTATCTTGAACGACGATCTCGATGTCGATCGCGTACACCGACTGGCTCATGAATCGCTGACCTAATGCGACCCACTCACCGCCGCCTATGCCGACTTCCCATCGATAGACCTGAATTGTCGGACACGTCTCCGATGAGACCTGCGGGAGTTTCGCGACACAACACATCGCCCCCTCGAAGACCGCGAGGTTCATGACGTACTCGGTGTCCGTGGGAAGCCCGGCGTCCGCGGCCACCCATTGATCGTCCTCGAAGATCGCCACGTTTCTGGTAGCAACAGCCGCGCTGCCGCAACCAGCGATCTCAAAGTTCCCGACAACAAAGACCTGAATGTTCTTGCCGCTCCCGAGTGAGTTGATGTCATACACAACACCTGGGAAATCCTCGGCGGTTGAGCCGCAGACAAGTTCACCGACACCGCCCACTGCGTCGTCATAGATACCGGAAGCGTCGATGCGCATGAGGTTCCGGATCGGAGTGGCCGCGGTGGCGCACCCGGAGGGCGTGTCGAACGAGTCGAGTCGGCCGCCGATCCAGAGTCGGCCGTCGATGACCACGCCGGCATACGCGCCGCCGGCGGCAGATTGCTCCACACCCTCAAATCCCAACCCGAGCACGCCCCGATCGTCAGGGCGTCCGGTCCGAGTGTCACGCGAAGGTTGGCCCGCCGTGGCAAGTGCCGTTGTGGTCGCGCAAAAACAAACACCGATCAGCCGCGTGAGAGCATTCATGGTGACTCCAGGTCCTGGGGTTCAGCAGTAGCAATGAGACAACAATGCGACTCCGTGTCGCCAAAGGACCACTGAGGTTGGCCATCAGTAGACGTTTAGATCACGGGCGGCGAAGCGGTTCGCCAGCACCGAAGTCGATGCCTTGCATCTGGCCGTAGGTCCAGCGGCACTTCCCGTCGGCGCCGAAGATTCCATCGATATCGCTGTCGTAGCCTGCGCGAGCACGGGACGGATTAGACTCCGCAATTCCTGGCAGATCAATCGGGGCGTCGATCACTGTATTGTTCGGCAACCAATATCCGCCCCGGTTCATGTCTCGGTAAGCGATCACGCGCACGCTCGCATCAAAGTTGCAAGCAACCACATCAGCGCCCTGGTACGTCCAGTAGTGGGGCACCTTGCCGCGATGACGCATCATGTCCGTGAAGGCGAAGACTTTGCCGGAGGGGAACTTGCACTCGGAGATCCGCCGCCCTCCTAAGCGGTGCCTGTTCGAATTGCCACCAAAGTGGCGGTATACGTTGAAGACATTGCCTTCCTGGCGGAGGTACCCGCCGTCGGCCGACCACTTGTCCGGCGCGAACGACGCCGAGGTGACCTGGTAACTGCTGCTGTACGGCCAGCGATATTCGTTGGGATCCGTGAACCCCAGCGCGGCGGGATTCGTGGGGTCTTCTGCCCAACGGATGCGGAAGGTGTCGAAGGGGGAACGGGCGATCGGCTCAGGGAGGCGGGCGGCGATGTAATCGAGCATCACGAGATGCGTATAGAGGATGTGCGGAATCCACGCCGTTGGAGTAGGAAAGGTGGGGTAGTCGGGGGAGGATCGGCGGCGGATGATGTCCGCGGCTTGGTTCGCCGCAGCGTCGACATCGCCGGTAGCGGTGTACGCCTGGGTGGTGCCGTTGGGCTGGAGCGAGTTGTATTGGACGTTCGCCTTCCAAGAGAAGGCAGGGCACTGGTCCTTGAAATCGGTCGCGTAGGTCTGCAGTGTGGTGCCATACTGCTTGAGGTTTGAGATGTTCTGGACCTGCTTCGCGGCCCGCTTGCCCTCTGAGAGCGCGGGGAGCAGGATCGAGACGAGCAGCGCGATGATCGCGATGACGACGAGGAGTTCGATGAGCGTGAACGCGCGCTGCGCGATGCTCCTCTGTGTTCCGACGTTCAGTGACTTCATTCCGACGCTCCTTTCGAGAAAGGACTTCAGCCGCGGGGTGCGGCCTTGGAAGGGTCCGGCCGGCATGCAGAACGCCGCCAGCTCGCTGACCAGTGTATTTGGGGAGTATACCTCGGGAGTTCCCGGAGTGCAAAGAGAAGGTGACGAAGGTGGATGTTTGGTAAAAAGGCGTGTTTGCAGGGTACAGACATACCCACATCAGGGGGTATTTGTGGCGGGACTGGCGGCAGGCGAGGGCGGGGGGAGGACCAGATGGAGGAGACCGAAGGCGGCCTGATCCGCAAGGAAGCGGCCCGCCGTGAAGACATACGACCCCGCGCGGGACATCATGACGATGATGAGGACCACGGCGATAGCGCGACCGGCCTCGGTCGAGAGGAGCCGCCGGTAGGGCTCGACGTACGAGGCGACGATGCGCGAGCCATCAAGGGGCGGGACCGGGAGGAGGTTGAAGAGGGCGAGGGCGAGATTGAGGAAGAGCCCGATATCAAAGATGATGGCGGCGTGGGTGAGGATGTCTGGAAGGAACGAAGGACCGGCGAAGCGGATGAGGGCGATGGAGGCAACAAGCCCGACCAGACAGAGGAGCGCGAGAAGGAGGTTCATGGCGGGCCCGGCGACGGCCACAAGGGCATCGTCATGGCGGCGACGGAGGCGGGCGGGGTCAACAGGCATGGCGCCCCAGGCGATGCCGACGAGGGCAAAGACGAGGAGGGAGAACCACCCCATGTGAACGATGGGGTTGAGGGTCCAGTGGCCACGGTCAATGGGCGTGCGGTCGCCGCAGCGGATGGCCATCCAACCGTGGGCGAGTTCGTGAAGGACGATCGAGACGATGACCCAGCCGATCCAGGCCGCGAGGACCACGGGGCCTTGGTTTTCGAGCACGCGTGTGACCCACCATCCATTCATGCGGGGAGGGTAGTGCGGGCGCGTGGGGCAGAGTGCTTGCGCGGGGAGGGCGCGGTGGAGGGGCGATCAGGGGTGAGGGATGTGGCCCTCAAAGAGCGCCAGTTGCACGAGAGCAACGACGACGGGGAAGGACCAGATGGCGATCGCCCACTCGGAGAGTCTGCGCCCGGAGAGACGCTGCCGCCGACCGACGGCCTCGCAGAGAAGGACGACGACGGCGGCGGCGCTGAACTTGATGGCGACGAGGCCCCAGTGGCCCGCGCTCTCGATGGCGCGAGCGGCGAGGCCGTTGAGTTCAATGCCGCCAAGGCGGAGGACGACATACGTGAGCATGACGTCAAGGGCGCCGACGAGGAGGAGCCAGGCGTAGTGGTTGGGGAAGAGGGCGGGAGAGCGCGTGAAGGAGAAGGGCTCGGCTATCGCGATGGGGAGGAGCGCGCTGCGAGGGTCTCGGAGGCGACCGTCTCGAAGAGTTTCATGGGTGCGGCGTGGCGTGTCCATAGGGAGAACTGCTCCGCGGCCTGGCGGACGAACATGGCCAGGCCGGAAAGGGTCTTGAGCCCTGCGCCGGCGGCCTGCATGAGCAGGGGCGTCTGCACGGGGGCGTAGACACAATCTGCTACGACGCAGCCGGGGGAGAAGTTCCGCACGATGGGCTCCTGCAAAGGGGAACCGGCGGGGCCACCCTCCATGCCGACCGGGGTGCAGTTGATGACGAAGGCGAATGTTCGGCCGAGGGGCCCGGCGAGGTCGGCGGCTGTTACGGCGCGGGGGGCGAGGTGAGGGTCCGGTGGGAGCCCCGCGCGGGCGGCAAGGAGTGCGGCGAGGGCCTCGGCCTTTTCGTGGGAGCGGTTATGAACATGCACAACGGCCCCGGCCTGTGCGAGGGCGAGGCCGACGCTTCGCGCGGTGCCGCCGGCACCGAGGACAAGGCAAGGACGGCCGGCGAAGATGGGGGCGCCAGTGGACTCGTGAGTGGACTCGTGAGTGGACTCCTGAGCGGGCGCAGGAGTCGGTTGGGCCCGGGTCTCGCTCAAGGCGGCGAGCAGGGCGAGGGCATCGGTGTTGGTGGCGGAGAGGCCGATGACGCTGCCGCGGGCGTCGCGCCGGATGGTGAGGGTGTTGGCGGCTCCGCAATCGCGGGCGAAGTGGTCGATGGCCCAGCGCGGGTCACCTTCGGCGCTGGCCTCGGTGGCGAGGCGGGCGAGGTTTTCTTTGTGGGGATGGGTGACGGAGAGGCCGCTGAGATCAAGGTGCGGGTGTTCGATGAGATCGAGCACGGTGGCCTTGAAGTGCTCAAACTCGGGGGGGATTGGGAGGGGGAGGTAGACGCCGTCATGGCCGACCGACTCGAAGCCCGCGTTGTGAACATGCGGGGAGAGGGAATGCTCAACGGGGTAGCCGACGACGCCGTAGACCTTGGTGGCGGTGCCGATCGAGCGGAAGCGGTAGAGCTCGAGGAGTTCGCGCACGGTGGGCTGGCCGGGTGCGGTGGCGGAGGCGGCGCGGAGGGAGGCGAAGGTGAGGAACCCCTCAAACTTGGGCGCGAGGACGCGCGACATGAGGCCGAAGGGGCCCATGGCGAGGGCGATGGTGGGCTTGGCCGCGCCACCGGAGCCGCCGGAGTTGCCGTGGGCAGCGCGGCCGTCGCGGGCATCGGCAAGGAGGTCGAGGAGTTCGAGGTTGTCGCGGAGGGAACGGGCCCGGTAGGCGATCTTGATGACGCGGCAGGCGGGCTCGGCGTGCATGCGATCAAGTTGGCGGAAGAGGTCGGGGGGGCGGGTATGGAAGTCGTGGGTGGAGAGGATGAGGGCGGTGACGAGGTCGCGGAGTTGGCCGGGGTGATCGACGGCGAGGTTGATCTTCTGTTTGAGGTTGGCCGAGCGGGTGTAGGTGGCGAGTTCGCAGTCGATGTAGTGCGGGGAGAGTGCGCCCGGCTTGCCGGAGGCGGGGAGCGCACCGAGGCGCTCGAAGAGGGCGATGCGGGCGTCGTCGGGTCCGTCGTAGTGGCCGCCTTCGAGCACGGGGCGGCAGGTGACGATGCAGGGGAGGGGGGAGCGCGCGACGAGGTCGATGATCTCGCGGGTGGCGGCTTCTTCCTTTTCGAAGCCCTCGCCATGAAAGAAGGCATCGATGCGGAACTCGATGAGATCGGCCCCGCTGTCGCGGGCCTCGCGCGCGTCGGCAAGGGCGGCGGGAATCTCCGCAACGAGAATGGGAACGCAAAGGAGGGTCATTCGCGGGTGACGGTAGACGAGCGCGGCATGGGCGGGGGTGGGCGCGCGGGGCCCTGCGAGGAGCGGCTGGGAGGGGAGATGGCGCAGAGGAGGAGGACGAGGCGTGTGCCCGCGCCGTACCCTCAGCCCCGCTCATGCCCACGGCCATTTCCATAGAGGCGATTACCAAGGCGTTCGCAGGTGCTGCACCGGTGGGCGGCCAGCCGGGAGCGCCGACGGTGGGCGCGGGGGGCGGGGTGACGCTGCGGGTGGAGCCGGGGGAACTCTTCTTTTTGCTGGGGCCATCGGGGTGCGGCAAGACGACGCTGCTGCGGATGATCGCGGGCTTCACCGAGCCGACGAGCGGGGCGATGGTCTTTGAGGACGGCACGGGGGGCGGGCCACGGCGCGATGTGACCCACCTGCCGCCGAACAAGCGCAACACGGGGATGGTCTTTCAGAGTTACGCGCTGTGGCCGCACATGACGGTGGCGGCCAACGTGGACTTTGGGCTCACCAGCCGCAAGGTGCCCGCGGCGGAGATGGCGGCCCGGGTGCGCGAGGCGCTTGAACTGGTGCAGATGAGCGGGTTTGCCGACCGCAAGCCCAACCAGCTCTCGGGCGGTCAACAGCAGCGGGTGGCGCTGGCGCGGGCCCTCGTGGTCCGGCCGGATGTGCTGCTGCTCGATGAGCCGCTCTCGAACCTTGACGCGAAACTGCGGATTGAACTGCGGTCAGAGATCCGGCGGATCTGCAAGACGGCGCGCACGGGCACAGGCGGGGGCGCGGGAGGTGGCGGCGGGATCACGACGGTGTATGTGACGCACGACCAGAAGGAAGCGCTGAGCATGGCCGATCGGGTGGCCATCATGCGGCTCGGGCGGGTGGTGCAACTGGGGACGCCGGGGGAGCTTTATCACCACCCGAAGAACCGCTTTGTGGCGGAGTTTTTGGGGGAGACGAACTTTCTGCCGGTCTCTGGGCTGGAAGCGGTCGGGAGCGGGGCACGGGTGACGACGCGGGCGGGGTCGCTTGCGTCAAGCCGAACGGCTCCGCAAGGGACAGCGGTGGTGTCGCTGCGGCCGGAGGCGATTCGCATGATGGAGGCGGGGCAGGCGGGGCAGGCGGGCCCAGCGGGAGATGGACTGCGGGGGAAGGTGGTGGACACGATGTACCTGGGTG
>JBQTIJ010000462.1:0-3654 GCA_052388255.1 Phycisphaerales bacterium | reverse complement strand
CTGCGTGCTCAACCACTCACCGCGCCGCACCCTCCGCCCCGCCCGGATCATCGTAGTGATGCTCGTGCCGCGCCTCGGCCATCACAAAGTCATCGACCGACTCCTTGATGCGTCCGTCGTCCATCTGCAGGATGCGGTCGGCATAACTGAAGACCCGGTTGTCGTGCGTCACCACGATCACGCAGCAGGGCCGGCCCTCCTCGTCCGCCCCGCGCGAGGCGTCCTTGATCAGGTGCATCACCGTCTGCCCCGTTCGCGCGTCAAGCGCCGCCGTCGGCTCATCGCAGATCAAGAGCCGCGGCTTCCCCACCAGCGCCCGCGCAATCGCCACCCTCTGCTGCATGCCGCCAGAAAGCTGTGCCGGCCGCGCATCCTTCCGCGCCCCCAGCCCCACCGATTCAAGCGCAGCCGCGGCCCGCACCAGGGCCGCCCGCCGGCCGATCCCGCGGATGATCAGCGGCACCGCCACGTTCTCAAGGGCCGACATCGGCGCCAGCAGGTTGAACTGCTGAAACACAAACCCCACCATCTCACCTCTCCGCCCCGTCTTGGCGTCCCCCTTGAGGTCGCGCCATTCGACACCGAAGACCTCGCACGAACCCTCGTCGGCATCGAGCACGCCGGAGACAATCGATACCAGTGTCGTCTTGCCGCACCCAGAAGGCCCGACCAGCATGACCAGCCGCCCCGGTTCGATCTCGAGGTCCACCCCGCGCAGCGCCTCCACCCGCGCAGCCCCCGCGCCAAAGCCCTTGCGCACACCCCGCGCCCGCACCGCCAGCGTCGCGCCTTCCCCGATAGTCGTCCCCGTGCTCGTCATTTGAACACGATCCCCGGCTCCAGCCGCAGCACCTTCTGCAGACTCAGGATCGCCCCCGCGCTGATGCACAGGAGAATCCCAAGGAGCGACCCCAGCATCAACCACCACGGGAAGATCACTGCTAATTCCGTCCCCGGTCTGCGGCTGAGCAAGCTGAAGATGCTCGTCACACCCACCCCCACGCCAAAGCCGATCAGCCCCACCCACAGCGACTGCAAGAGGATCATCCCGATGAGCGCGGGCTTCTTCACCCCCATCGCCTTCAGCACCGCATAGTTCCGCGCGTTCTCGCTGGTGAACTGGTAGAAAATCGCCGCCGATACCGCCAACCCGATCACCATGCCCAGCAGCACGGTGATGCCGAAGTTGATCCCGATCCCCGTCTCCACAAGGATGAAGTTCACCGTCCGCGTGTGCAGTTCCTCGGGCGTAAAAGCCGCGATTCCCGGCAGCCCGTTGATCGCCCTCTGCACCTCCCCCACCGCCACCCCGGGCTTCACCTTCACCAGGATGTACGTGAGCCGGTTCCGCCCCAGCGGCACATACGAAAGCGCGTTCTCATACGTGGTGTACACGAGCGCCGGTGAATCAAACCCCGCCTTGGCCCGGCAGAACCCCACCACCACCGCCCGCCGGTCGTTCAGTTTCAGCACATCGCCGATCCCGACCCCCTCTAACTTCACCCGGGCCGATTCCTCCACCAGCACCGCATCGGGGATCCGCAGGTCCTCGAGCACGCCCGCCGTGATCTCCGGTGCGCCCACCATCGTCAGCCGGTCAATCCCCACGATGTTCACGAACCGCACGTTCCCGCTCGGCATGTCCGCCGTGGCCCGAACGCTGAAGAACGGCTCCGCCCACGCCACCCCCGGCACCGACCGCACCCGCGAGAGCGCCGCGTCGGGCAGTGCCCGCGTCTCGCTGATCCACTTGATGTACGGGTCCGCCACCCACAGGTCCGGCTGGTTCACATTCTGCAGCGGCCCCGTCGAGCGTGTCAGCAACCCCAGGAAAATCGCCCCCTGCTGGCTGATCAAGAGCACCGCAAACGAAAGCCCGCACACCAGCGAGAGGTACTTTGGACGATCGCCCAGGAGCATGCGGAGCGCGATTCGCCACATGCCGACATCGTTCGCCCCCCACCGCGCCGCCGCAGCCGCCCACGCCGGAATTCCGGGCCCGCCCGCCCACACGATCCGCGCGATTCGCTCAACCTTCAAGATGTTCAGTTGGCCGCTGGCAACCCGCGGCCTCAAACCGCAGACCGACCGCACAGCATGAGCCCGCAGGAGGATCCCGCAGGGCCAAAGCCACTTCAGGGATTTGAACCCTGGACCTATGCTTTACGAAAGCATCGCTCTACCGCTGAGCTAAAGTGGCGGTGAACGGGAAGTATCGGCACGACAGGCACCGATTTCCAGTCAGATCCGCGTGCCCGCGCTCCATGATCGGCAAGCCGCCCGCCCTCCGCTGCGCCCACAGGGCGTACGCTGCCCCTCAGCATCCGCGGCGAAGGCCGCACCGCGCCCCCGCTTCTTCGGAGTCCACCCATGAACCTCCCCCGTCGCGATCTTCTTCGTCTCGGCTCCCTCGGCCTCCTTGCCGCGGGGCTCCCGAACCTCTCCGGGTGCGCCAAGGGTGGTGCCCCCGCCGCCTCTGATGCAAACGCCGTCAAGCCCGCCCGGAGCGGCACGCGCGTGCTGCGGTTTGCCCACCTCACCGATACCCACGTCCAGCCCGAGAAGCGCGCTGGCGAGGGGCTCGCCGCCTGCCTCGCGCATGTCCAGTCCCACCCCATCAAGCCGGAACTCATCATCACCGGCGGCGACCACGTGATGGACTCCTTCGACTCTGACGACGCCCGCACCCGCGTGCAGTGGGAGCTCTTCCTCAAGACCTGGCGTGCCGGGACCTCACTCCCCACCGAGTTCACCATCGGCAACCACGATTGCTGGGGATGGAACAAGACCAAGAGCAAGACCAGCGGCACGGAGGCCAACTGGGGCAAGAAGCGATTCCTTGAGATGACCGGTGCCGCTCGCACCTATCGCTCCTTCGATCGCTCCGGGTGGCACTTCATCATCCTTGACTCCATCTCCCCCGAGGGCACCGGCTATGTCGGCCTGCTCGACAACGAGCAGTTTGAATGGCTCAAGGCCGATCTTGCCGCCACCCCCGCGACCACGCCCATCCTCCTCGTCTCGCACATTCCCATCGTGACCGCCTCCGCCATGTTCAACGGCAAGGACGAGGTGATGAACAACCGCCCCATCCCCGGCGGGCTCATGCACACCGACGCCAAGCGCCTCATGGCCCTCTTCCGCAAGCACCCCAACGTCCGCCTCTGCATCAGCGGCCACATCCACCTCAACGACCGCATCGATTTCCACAACGTCAGCTACGTCTGCGCCGGCGCCGTCTCTGGCGGGTGGTGGAAGGGCAAGAACGACGACTGCTCAGAGGGCTACACCCTCGTTGATCTCTACGACAACGGCATGTTCGAATACAACTACATCCATTACGGCTGGACGGCCGAGGCCTGATCCGGCCTCCCGAGAGGCCATCACCAAAACACCCACCCCGCATACGCTCGGTCCTCATGCCAAACGTCTATCCCTTCCGTGCGGTCACCTTCGCCATCGGCCCGGATGTCTCCTCGGTCGTCGCCCCGCCTTATGACGTCCTCGACGGCGCGGGCAAGGCCAAACTCCTCGCCGCTGACCCGCGCAACATCGTCGCCCTCGACCTCCCCCACACCCCCGCCAAAGAACTCGGCCCCCCCGCGGCGTACGCCGCCGCCGCGAGCGCGCTCGAGGCCCTGCTCACGGGCGGCA
>JBQTIJ010000461.1:0-1570 GCA_052388255.1 Phycisphaerales bacterium | reverse complement strand
ACCGAAGACCGCGTTCCTGCGCACGGTGGCGGGTCGGGAACCATCCGCGACCCGGAGGGGACCTCACCACTATCCACGATGGCACTGGGCCTGTCAAGCAAAAACCCGTAGAGGGTTCCACTCGTGGGTGGACAACCTGTCGCCAGGCCCGACGCCCCCGCCGGGCCGCCTCCTCACCCGCCCGGCGCCGTGCTTTGAAGGGGCAAGGGCCAGACCGCCGATCACCATCCCCCAGTGCAAGCCCTTGCCGACAAACTCCGGACGCTGAACCGCCTTGATTGCGCTGCGCAGGCCCACGCGGTCCTCGCTGCCCTGGCGCATTGCAGCGAGCAGGAGCGCGGCCCGCTGACCGCGCACCTTCTCAGTGTGCTCGCCCGGGTAGAAAGACGGGGCCGCCTCGCGCGGCTGCGCGACCGGATCGCGGGTGACCTGGGTGTTGAGGCCCTTCGCGCGGGCGCGCTTGCCGCCCCGCTTGTTTCGCCCATTGACCGGGAACGGCTGGGCGCGGTCCGCGGCATGGCCCCGGTTGTCCGCGAGTTGCTCTCGGCCGCCACCCCCGGCGACCGACAAGCCGGCGCGACGCTCGCCGGGACTTCGGGCCTCATGGAACTGCTCGAGGACCTCGCGCCCCTGCTCTTTGATAGCGACCCGGCCGTGGCCGACGCGGCGGAGCGATCGTTGATTCGAGCCGCGGCGACGGTCGTTCGCCCGGGTGCATCGCGGTCTGTGCCCGAAGGGAGCGCGGCGTTCGTGGCCCGTGCCCTCTCGGCGGCCCTTGCGAGGTTCGGCGAGCATCGTCGCGAGGGTGTGCTCACCGCGCTCGTCACCTTCGTTGCCCGTGGAGGGGCCGTCGCGGAGGCCGCGTTTGCCCATGCGGATTCGCCCGCGCAGATCGCGCTCGCACGGTTGATCCGAGGCCGGCGCGGGGCCGAAGAGGCCACGACCACCAATGCGGAGATGCTCGACCGCGTGGCCTGGCGCTGGCTGAAGCATGATGCCCTGCGCGGGGCCTGTCTTGATCGACTCAGCACCGAGCACGCCGGTCCGGGCGTGGTCAGTTCGGCGCACTTGGTTGCCCACCCATCGCGCAAGGCGGCTGTGGCAAGCATCCCCGTCTGTTCGCTCGCGAGTGTGGCGGGCTTGATCGCTGTCGGGCTTGGTCGAGCCCGAGAGAAGGACGCCGCGCTCGGCGCCATGGTCGCGCATGAGAACCCCCTGGTGCGACATGCCGTCCTTCGTGCAGGCGCGGCCATGCCCACCCGGCCCACCTGCCTGCTCGATCTCTGCTTTGACCCAGATCCTCGCGTGGCCCGGTCCGCGGCGCTCGTGGTGTTGAACCAGCCGGAGCGGGGGATGGTTCGTGATGGTGGTCGTGACCGCGCACTCATGGCCATGGTGCGCTCTGCCCACCCGAGAGTCGCGTCGATGGCCAGGGCGGTGCTCGCCGTGCCCATGACGCAGCCGGGTGAAGAGTGCCCGGACACTCTCGCGCTCGCGGACGAACTCGACCTCTTCGAGCGGATGCTTCGCGAAGGAGGGAGCGAGCGCGAACTCGCCACGGCCGCGCAGC
>JBQTIJ010000460.1:0-19693 GCA_052388255.1 Phycisphaerales bacterium | reverse complement strand
AGGCCGCCCGCGCGGTGGTCATTGTCGGCGAGGACCAGCGCCACACGCGCCGCGTGCGGGCGGACGAGGCGGCCTTCGCGCAGATCACGGTCATGGCCGAGACCCTCCAGCCCGAGGGTGACCGGTCACGCTCGCAGGTGCGGGTGCTCACGCTGAAGAACGTTCCGGCGGCACGGGTTGCCTCGACGCTCCGGACGACCTTCGCCGGTGTCGCCAAAGAGGGGAACGAAACCCTCGCAATCGAGGTTGATCGGGTGGGAAACACGCTCGTGGTCGCGTGCAGTGAGAAGCTCTTTGCTCAACTTCAGAAGGTGGCCGAGGAACTCGATGCCATCCCCTCTGTGAAAGGCCGCGAGGGTGCGGAAATCGTTCCCGGTCTTGGCCAGACAGTGCAGATCGTGGATATCGAGAACAACGCCCCGGCCGACATCCAGAAAACGCTCGATGGCCTGGGGGTCAGCCGTCCCCAACAGGGCGACCGGCAGGGGATCGTGGTCGAGCCCGTGACGGTTGTGCCGCTCTCCAGCCGCCGGGCCGTGGCGCTCGTTGGTGCACCGGCGGACAACATCGCGGTCGCCGCGGTGATCAAGGCCCTCGACGCGGCCCCGGCATTCGCGGATCAGCATGTCGCGATGGTTCGGCTCAAGACCGCCTCGGCACTCTCGGTGGCGACGGCGCTTGAGCAGATGCTCAAGCCCGCAGACCAAGATGCGCAGACTGCGCCCGCCCGGGCCCTGGCGGAGCAGGTGCGGCGTCTGGCCGTGCATCGCGGCGCGGCCCCGGGCAATGGGCCGACGATCGCGCTCGACCTCTCCAAGCCGGTCCGCGTCTACCCGGACGCTTCGTCCAACACGGTGGTCATCGCGTCAACGCGTGAGAATGTCGGCGCGCTCGCCGAGATCGCCACGATGATGGACACGCTGCCGCTCGGGCCCACGGTGGTCATGCGGCTCTTCCCGCTTGAATCGGCCTCGGCCCAGCGCGTGGCGACCACGATCCGAGACCTGTTCACACAGGCCGAGAAAGTCAACACCGTGCGCGGGGTCAACATCCGCACCGAACCGGCGAACGCCGCGGGGAAGGCCCTTTCGGCGCCCGTCGCCCTGAGCGTGGACGACCGGACCAACACTCTCTTGGTGGCCGGACCGGAAGAGTCGGTGGCGCTGGTAGAGGTGCTGGTGAAGCAACTCGACGGGACGCGCACGGCTGGGTGGGTGGAGCCCGTGGTGATCCCGCTTAAGCACGCGTCGGCCCGCACGCTGGCCACGACCATCCGGCAGGTGTTTGTCGAAGGTCAGCGGGAGTCGCCGGAGGCGGTTGCGCTCCAGCGGGCCGTCGGCCGCATCTCGATCGCGCTCTCGGGCAAGGACCCGGCCGATCCTGCATCGAGGGTCAACGCGGACCTCTTCGCCAATCTCTCAAGCATCGTGGTGGTCCCGCAGGACCAGATCAACGCGGTGATCGTGGTGGGCAGCACAAGCAACATTCTGGCCATCCGCGAGTTGATCACGCTTCTTGATGTTCCGGCAGCCGCGGCGGGCAACTCGGTGCGGATGTACACGCTCCAGTTCGCATCGGCCGAGCGGATCGCGGGGCTGGTGCGAGAGATCTTCCGCCAGCAGCTTACGGCCGGGACCATTCGTCCAGAGGACGATGTGGTGATCACGAGCGACCTGCGCACGAACGCGCTGGTGGTCTCGACCTCTGGGCGGTCGTTCGCCGTGGTTGAGTCGCTCCTGAAGAAGCTTGATGGAGAGGGCGCCAGCCCATCGGTGGGCCTGCATGTACTGGCCGTGCCTCAGGGGAACGTGACGCTTCTCGCCCCCAAGATCGATCAACTGATGAGCGAGCGGATCGAGGCGGCGGCCCGGACGTCGGGAGTGTCCACCCCGCGTGAGGTCTTCAGCGTTCAGGCGGAGCCGCAGACCTCGTCGCTGATTGTGGCGTGCTCGAAGGAGAACCTTGAGATTGTCCGTCAGCTCATCGATGTGCTCGGACGTAACGGTGATGCGCTCGATGCCACCCGCATGACAGAGGTCATCGTGGTGCGTTCGGCGAAGATCGACGCGGTGGCCGGCGCGGTGCGCGAGCTGTATGTCGAGAAAGAGAACCGCACCCGTGGTCCGGACGCGGTGAAGGCCGCGCCCGACCAGCGCCTCAACGCGCTGATCGTGAGCGGCACGGCCAAGGACGTGGAGTCGATCCGCACGTTGGTCGGTCGGCTGGAATCGGAGCCAGTAACGGCGGTGACCGAGATCAAGCGCATCGAACTCAAGAAGACCGACGCGGCGGAAGCCGTACGGCTCATTCAGAACGTGCTTGCAGGTCGTGCCCTTGCGGGCGGTACGGCCCTGGGCCAGCGGCAGGCGCTGCTGCTGCGCTTCCTCCGCGAGACGCGCGAGGGCGCTGATGACAAGGGCCAGCCGCTGAACGAGGCGGAGATCAGCGGGGCGGTGCAGGAGCAGGTGACGGTGACGCCCGAGCCGCGGACCAACTCGATCTATGTGGTGGCCCCGGCCCGGGTGATGGTGCTGGTCGAGTCGATCGTGGCGGACCTCGACGGCGCGACGACGGGGGCGCGGGAGATCGAGATCTTCGAACTCCGAAACGCCGACGCGCGCCAGATGAGCACGGTCCTTCGCGAGCTCTTCTCGCTCCGCCAGCAGGGGAACACGCTCACGCTGGTGCCTGGCCGGGTGGGGACGCCGGACGTCCCGGACGACCAGCCCGTGCCGGGTGCGGATCTGCTCGGGGGCACGTTCTTCCCCACGGTGGACGAGCGCCAGCAGTTGGCGATCACCGTCGATGTCCGCACGAACTCATTGATTGTCTCCGGCACGGCGGAGTATCTGGAGCAGGTGCGCAAGGTGGTGGAACGGCTGGACGCCCGCGAGGTCAACGAACGCGAGCAGTTGACTGTGAAGCTCCGCAACGCCAAGGCGCCGGAGGTGGCCAAGACGCTCAAGGACTACTTCCGCGAAGAATCCGAGCGGGTGCGGTCGCTGCTCGGGCCTGATCGCGTCGGTTCGCTCGCGACGCAGCTCGAACGCGAGGTGACCATCACGGGCGATGAAAAGTCCGGGTCGCTCATTGTCAGCGTTTCTCCCAAGTACAAGCAGATTGTCTCCTCCATCATCTCGGAGCTTGATGCAACACCTCCGCAGGTGCTGATCCAAGTCCTGCTGGCGGAGGTCTCGCTTGACCAGTCGGATCAGTTCGGGCTGGAAGCCCGGGTGGGCCCACTCGGCGGCGAGATGTTCCGTGGCCAGTTCCTGGGCGCGGGGAGTTCGGTGAACAGCGCCCTCGGTGTCCCGAACTTCTCAGTGAGCACGCTCGACTTCGAGCTTCTCGTCCGCGCCCTTGAGGCGCAGGGCCGACTCGAGGTGCTCTCCCGGCCGCAGCTCACGATTCGCAACAACGAGATCGGGCGGTTCCAGGTGGGCGAAAACATCGGCATTCCGGGGACGATCAGCCAGTTCAACAGCGGAAACACTGTGACGGCCGTCGAGCGCGAGGACGTCGGCATCATTCTGGATGTCACCCCGCAGGTGAACGAGGACGGCTACATCCGCATGGACATTCAGCCGCAGATCAGTTCACTGACGAACCGGACAACGCAGATCAACGAGGATGTCGCCGCACCCGTGATCACGAAGCGCGAGGTGAAGACCATCGTGACCGTGAAGGACGGCGAGACCGTGGTCATCGGCGGGCTCATCCAGGACACCGAGGAGATGCGCATGACCAAGGTGCCCGTCCTTGGCGATCTCCCGTTTGTGGGCGGGCTCTTCAAGAGCAACGAATACAGCAAGACCAAGACCGAGCTGCTTGTTCTCGTGACCCCGCGGGTGGTCCGGTCCGGCCAGCCGGGATCGGTCGAGAAGCTCCGTGAGATCACCAACCAGGAGATCGAGCGGCTCAGCGAGCCCGATCGCGTCCGGACCGCGACGCCACCCATGGCGATCGACCCGCCGCCGGTCCCTGCCCGCATGGAGGTCGAAGGACCGCGTTAAGCAGGGTCGGACGGAGGTGAGAATCGAAGCGGGCGGACGCTCGGGTCTGCGGTTGGCAACATGGGCAAGGCGGAGAAGTATCCACAATTGCCGAACCACTTGCCGCTGTCGGTCGAAGAGTGGATAGTCTTCTATCGGCGAACGTATCGAACCCGGCGGCACCACCAGAACCCGCCCAGCGATCCGGACTCCGACGACCGGGCGCGCACGTCTGCAGCGGGCGTGTCTGGGCGATGTGCCGCGAGCGACGGTTCGCGGAGAAAGGGCCTGGCGACGGGGCAAGCCCGTGACGGCTGGGCAAGGCCTTTCTGAAAGGAGGTGATCCAGTGTCGATCAATGGATGTACGAAGGGGCTCGGCCTGTAAAGGCAGCTCGACGGAGCGGCCATCGGTCCCGCGTTTGAACGCCGGACTGAGCACGGCTGAGTCCGGGAAAGTCAATCCGCGGCCCGCGTCGGACCTCCGACGCGGGCCGTTTGTGTTTGGGGTAACGGTCTGGCCCTCACCGCAGGGGCCGAAGCTCAAGAAGCACGTCGCGGTTGTCCCCGGGATGGACTTCAGCCCGCTCGACGATCGACCCATTGAGCACGGTCTGCGATTCGAACCGGTCCGCCGTGGTGATCAGGTAAACAGGTCCATCGGCCTTGCGCAGTTCGGCCTGGACCGATTCAAACGAATCAAGGACTCGGACCGCAGCGTTGCGGGAGTAGACCGACCTGGCCGCGTCCGTGCCGCAGACGAGCACCCGCGCGTTCCGCACGGAGGTCCGCTCGGCAACGGCCTGCGCGAATGACCAATCGCGGTACCTCTTGGTCCCCCAGAACCACGGTGAACCAGAGAGCCCCGCGAGCGCGAGACAGAGCCCGACCACCAGCACGGCCAATGCGAAGCCCGACCGCGCCCGCCACGATTCACGAACCTTTGTCGAGATCAGGTCGAGCGTGCCCCGTGCCGTCAAAAGCGTCAGCAGCGGGATGAGCGCGAGCATGTAGTAGTCGCGACGGTGATTCGAAAACCCCATGACGACGACTGTCACGGCGACCATGACCAAAAGTGGTCGGCCCCGGGCGAGGTCCGCGCGCCCACGGAGGAAGACGCTCGCGATGCCGAATGGAAGCAACACCACCCACGGCGTGAGAAGTCCCGGAACCGCGTACAGATAGAACGGGTCGAGGAAGTTCAGAACGCCCTTGGCATCGTCCACCTCGCGCCCGGCGAAGAGGTCGCGCATCCACGCGCCCGACCCCTCGGGCACCGCCGCGAGGAGCGGCACGACCCAAAGCATGGGCATCCCGAGCAGAATCGGCAGGCCGGGCCCGAGCCGGAGGGAGCGGACCGTCTCGCGCAGGCCGCGGGCGAAGAACGTGTGCGCAAAGAGGCCTGCAAGCAGCAGGAGGGGGATCTGCGGGCCCTTGGTGAGGATCGCCAGCCCGCCACACACATAGCCGAGCAACGCCCACCACATGCTCCAAGGCGACGACGCCATGCCCCGAAACAGGCAGGCCACCATCGCCACGGAGAGCCCGGCATAGAGCATCTCCGGCCGGGCGTTTGTGATGTGGCGCACGAAGCCGAGCGCGCCGAGTGCCATGGCCGCTCCGAGCAAGGCCGTCCTTCGGTCATAGACCGTGCGGCCAAGCAAGAGGGTGGCGAGGGCAAGGACCAAGCCCCCGGCGACGGCAGGCAGCCGCGCTGCCCACGGCGGCACAGTGCCCGCGCCCGGGACCACCTTCGCCGTGAACATCACCAGCCAGTACATCAGGGGGGGCTTGTTCAGGCGCGGCTGGCCGTTGTACTCAGGAGTGATCCAAGTGTGGGAAGCGAGCATCTCGCGGGCGGTCTGCGCCACAAAGACCTCATGGGTCTCAAGCGGCCGATGCATGAGTAGTCCAGGCAGAGCCGTGAGAAGCGCGAGCAGGGCGATGAGGAGGGGTGCGGGTCGGAACCAGGCGTGGTCACGATCGGTTGTGAGGTCAACGTCCGCCATGCGCGGGCATGGTAGTGGCGGCCCCCTCGGGTGTTGACGAACGCCCCATCCACACGAGGCACTATCATTTTGCATGGCCACGTTCTACAAGCTCGACTTTGAGAGCCCGGTCGTTGAGGTTGAGCAGCAGATCGAACAAGTTGAAGGCGAGCTCCGCCGGACCGCAACCCCGGGACGCGAGGCCGATGCGGAGACCGCGGCACTCGCGGAACGGGTGGAGGAGCTCCGTCGCCTTCGGATAAAGCGATTGGAGGATGCCTATCGGTCGCTCTCGGCGATGGACACGGTGCGGGTCGCACGGCATCCGAAGCGCCCGCAGACGCGGGACTATATCGAACTCCTGTGCAAGGACTTCTGCGAACTGCACGGCGACCGCCGGTTCGGGGATGATCCAGCAATGGTGACAGGGTTCGCTCGCATCGGGCCGCACCGGGTGCTGGTGGTCGGCCACCAGAAGGGGCGCACGACACAGGAGAAGATCGCTTGTCACTTCGGCTGTGCCCATCCCGAGGGGTACCGCAAGGCCCTGGCCAAGATGAAGCTTGCAGAGAAGTTCCGGGTCCCGATCGTGACGTTCGTGGACACGCCGGGTGCCTACCCGGGCATCGGGGCGGAACAACGTGGGCAGGCAGAGGCGATCGCGGTGAACCTGCGCGAGATGAGCCGGCTGGCAACGCCGATCCTGAGCATTGTCATCGGCGAGGGGGGGTCGGGCGGGGCACTGGGTATCGCCGTCTCGGATCGGGTGGCGATGCTTCAGCACGCGTGGTACTCGGTGATCAGCCCGGAGGGATGCGCTGCGATTCTGTGGAAGCAGGCCAACGAGCAGACGAACGGCGCGGCCGCGAACGCCCTTCGGCTGACCTCCCGGGACAACCTTGAACTGGGGATCATCGATCGGATCGTGCGTGAACCAGTCGGGGGGGCTCACCGTGATCCGGCCGGAACGGCAAGGGCCATCGAGGAATGGGCCGTTGAGTCCATCAACGAGCTCAAACCGCTCGATCCGGCCCTGCTCGTCAAGGCCCGCTACGAACGGTTCCGCAAGCTCGGCACCTCTGTCGAAACGGCAGTGTGAAGTCAGAGCCCGCAGGCGTCCGGCGATGCCCGGCGCTTCGTTTTCGGTCAATAACCCCGCCGGGCTGGAACCGCCTAACCTCTGCTCCCTTATCTGACATACCCACCCGCGGCAGCAAGGTCGCGCCGTCGGTGGGGTCAGGGATCCTGGCTCGAATCAAGGCCTCGGAGACGCTCGTGCCCCAGCAAAACCTCTTCCGTACCAGCGCTGCTCACATCCTGGCCATCCTCGCTCTGGCGGGGACCACCCTCGGCCAGTCCACGGCGGCCAAGAGCGGCGAAACAGGCGACAAGATGCCCGCAGCCGACGCGACCAAGGCCAAGGACCCGGTCAAGGAAGCGGCCTCAGCCCTCGATGACTTTGTCCATTTCGTCCGCATTGATCGTTTCGACTTGGCCAAGGCCTACGGCGAGGCACTCCTGAAGATGCTCCCCAAGCCGCTCGGCACCGCCGAGGGTGCTGGGGCCATCAAGGCCAAGGACTTTCTGAGACTCCTCGAGGACCCCGCCAAGCTCCGTGGCTTTGAGCAGGCGGCCAGCCAGGCGCTCCGCTCGCCGGACCTTGAGCCGGTGGCGGCGAAGCTCATGAAGGCGTACTCGTCTTCCAAGCTGGGGCTTGCGCGCGAGCCCGACGAGATCACCAAGAACATCCAACTTCTCTCCGGCACTCAGCGCAACCGCCTCTATGGGCGGGAGCGGCTGGCCTTCGCCGGTGAATACGCGATGCCGCAGGTGCTGGCCGCGTTCATGAAGCGGTCCGATGCAGCACTGTCGAGTGAACTCCGGCAGGTGATGCTCGACCTTGGGCGGCAGGCCATCCTTCCGCTGGCGACGGCGCTCCCCGCGCTCGATCCTGCAGGGCAGGAGCAGGTCGTCGAGATTCTGGGCGATATCAAGTACCCTACGGCCCGCCCGTACATCTATGACCTTGCGACCTCCACGAAGTCGGAGAACGTCCGACAGGCGTGCATGAAGGCCGCGACGAAGATCGATGGATCGTTCGATGCGTCGCTGAAGGTCGCGGAGCTCTTCGCGAACCTTGCGGAGGCGTACTACGCCGAGTCGCTCTCGCTCACGAGTTTCCCAAGCGAGGACCAGCAGCTTCTGTGGTCCTTTGACCCGGGGATCGGGCTTGTGATGACGCCGATTGTGACGCCGGTCTTCCACGAGGCCATGGCGATGCGCTGCTGCGAGCGGGCCCTCTCGGTCGACAACGGCAACTCGGGTGCGCTCTCGCTCTGGCTGGCGTCGAACTTCTCTCGCGAGATCGATTCGCCCACCGGCTACGCGAATCCTGTGTACTCCGCGGAGCGGAAGGACGCGACCTTCTACGCTGTGGCCGCGGGCGCCACGCCGACGCGTCGAGTTCTCGCACGCGGGCTGGATACGCGGGACGTGCCCCTTGCCCGGCGCGCCATTGCGAGCATCGAGAAGACGGCCGGGGCCACGACGCTTGCGGATGTGGATGGTCGCAACGCGCTCCTCGAAGCGCTCCGCTATCCCAACCGTCGCGTGCAGTATGAAGCGGCCCTCGCGCTTGGTGTCGCCCAGCCGGCCAAGGCCTTTGACGGTGCCGACCGCGTGGTGCCGATTCTCGGCAGCGCGATCCGTGATGCCAGTGCGAAGTTCGCCGCCGTGGTTGCTGGCAATGCCGAAGAGGCCAAGTCGCTCGAGAACGTTGCCCGTGGTCTGGGCTACACCGTGCTCCCCTCCGGGAGCAGTCTCTCCGCCATCGAGCCCGGCCTCGCTGAGGCCCCGGGGCTTGACCTGCTGATCACGCGCCTGCCGCTCGGCTCGACCGAGTCCGTCATCGCCGATGCGCGCACCAGCGCACGTCTCGGTGCCGTCCCCGTGCTCGCCGTGCTCGATTCGGATTCGATTGCCTCCCTCGGCACCAAGTACATGCGCGACGACACCGTGAAGTTCGTGCGCACCGGCACCGCTCCAGACCAACAGTCCGAGGCCATCAAGCAGCTTGTCGAGGCGTCGTCGGGCGGTCCGATTTCTGCCGATGAAGCGGCCGACTATCAGAACCGATCGCTCGCCGCCCTTCGCGACCTCGCCCTGAGCGGCAACTCGACGCTCAATGTGACCGATGCGACGGGTCCGCTCGTCTCGTCCTTGAACGATGCCCGAAGCCCGGTGCGGATGCCCGTGGCCGAGGTGCTCTCGCACCTCAACGACCGGCGGGCTCAGTCGGCTCTCTTTGAGTCGGCCATGCTGGCCAGCGGGGACGAGATGATCGTGCTCGTCGGCAAGGTCACCTCCTCAGCGAAGCGCTTCGGCAACCTGCTCGAAGAGCGCCAGGTTGAGCGCCTCCGCAGCGCTGCAACCGCCGCCGCGACCAAGACCGGTGCGGACAATCAGGCGACAGCGCTGGCCGCGCTTGTCGGGGCGCTCAAGCTCCCCAACGAGAAGCTCATCCCGCTGATCCTGAGTGCGAAGAACTAAACAGTTGCCTTTTGCGCGGCTGGGGCATTCTCTGAGACCCGCCCGTCGAGCGTCGCACGTCGCGTCAGGTTTCTACCGGAACGCGCTCGGCCACCGGGCGTGGGGGCCAGGCGTGGCGCGATGCCGCTGCCGTGCCCATCGGGGAGGTGACGCCGAGCAGGCGTGCGGCGGCGATCTGTGCCGAGAGGAAGATGACAGGCAGCCCTGAACCCGGATGAGTGCCCCCGCCGACGAGCCAAACGCCCCGGACCCCCGGGAGTTCGTGCTGGGGTCGCCGGTGGAGCATCTGGTCGAGTGAATGGGCGAGGTTGAAGGTCGCGCCGAAGGCGATGTTGCTGGCACCCCAATCGCGCGGCGTGGTCATCCGTTCAGCGGTGATGAGCGGTTCAATGTCCCTGCCGGTAAGGTCGCTCACCGCCCGCAGGGTCCTCGCCCGCAGAGCAGGCGCTTCAAGGGCCCAGTCGATCCGACCGGCGCTGGTCTTGAGGTTCGGTGTGGGCACAAGCACATAGAGCGACGAACTCCCCGATGGAGCGAGGGTCGGGTCGAGAGCAGAAGGGTTGTGAACGTAGAGGGATGGATCGGCGCTGAGACGGCCCGCGCCGATATCGGCAAGGTTCTCCTCATATGCGCCGCTGATACGGATCGTGTGGTGAGCGAGGGGCAGAGCGCCCTTGAGGCCCAGGTACAGCATGAACGTGCTGCAGGAATAGCGCATGCGTTCGAGCGACTCGTCGCTTGCTCTCGGGATGCCCCTGCGCACGGCCGCAGGGATGAGGTTTCGCAGAGCCCACGACGCATCGGCATTCAGCACGACATGCTCATGCGGGTGCACATCGCCAGCAGTGCGGACACCGGTCGCCCGCTGCCCGTCGAAGCAGATGCCCTCCACAGGCGTGCTGAGTGCAAACTCGACCCCGAGTCTCCGGCAGGCGAGGGCCATGGCGGTCATCAGCGCGTTGCAGCCGCCGCGCGGATGCCAGACGCCGTACTCATACTCAATGAAGGGGAGGATCGAGAAGAGACTCGGACACTCAAGCGGGCTCATCCCGAGGTACTTGCTCTGGAAGGTCAAGGCCAGCCGGGCTTCGCGACTGTGGAAGTACTTCCCGAGGTGAGTGTGAACGCTCTGGTGCGGGTTGAGCCAGGGGGCGGCTCGAAGGACATCAGGTTTCAGGAGGTCGAGGGCGGTGCGGAAACCGCGGCGGAGGATGGGGGTAAAGACCTCCAACTTCCGGCGAGTCGCGTCCATAAAGCGTTCGAAGCCGGGTCCGTCGCGCGGGTCAAGGAGCGCCAGTCGGCGCGACATCTCGGCGCAGTCCTGGGTTGCGTCGAGGGTCACCGGTTCACGTCCGGTTCGCCCGATGATCAGGCGGTACATGGGGTCAAGCCGCGTGAGTTCAACGCTGCCCGTGAGGGAGAGACCCGCGGCGGAGAAGATCTCCTCGAGCACATAGGGCATCAGGAAGAACGTCGGCCCCCGGTCAAAGTGAAAGTCCCCCTCCGGCGAGCCGAGGGTGAGCCGGGATGTACGGCCGCCGATGTGCTGTTCCGCCTCATAGACCTTCACCCGTCGGCCTTTTGCGGCCAGGAGCATGGCGACAGCGAGCCCGCCGGGGCCAGCGCCGACGACCGCGATCGATTCTGGTTGCGCCACGAGAGAGTCCCTTGGTTGCCCGCGGGATGACGGTAGGGGCTGCGGATAACCGTGACGTTCCTGGATCCCTGGGTTATCCGTGCCACGGGATGGATCGGCGCGACGCTCTCAGGCCCGTCAACCCCTCCACACCGATCAAGTTCGCAGTGGTGTTGCAAGGACGCATTGCCCGGCGCACAACCCGCGCCCCGCATGCGCCGATACCCCTCCGGCCGAAGGGCATGGAGGATCCAGTTATGGCGACGTCACAGCGCACCATCGAGCAGGTCAAGTCGATTCTCGGCAAGCTCGATCGCAACATCGATGCGCTCAGGGAGCGGCGACTGGGCGACCCCGCCGTGCCGACCCCGGTGCTGCGTCCTGTCCCTCCTGCGGCGACCCCTGGGTTCGGCCCCGCCACCAACTACAACGACATGCTCATCGGCCGAGCCGCGGCGCAGGCCGCACCACTCCCCACGCCCGCTGCGATGCCTGCGCCCGCTCCCAAGTCACCGTACGGGCGGGCCCAGCCGCTTCGTTCGCCCGACCATGGGCAGGCCTGAAGCCGGGTCTTGGACCGGGAGCATGTGCCCGACCGACCCACGCTCTCACCCGCCGCCTCTGACTCCATCTCGCCCCCACACGCCCCCGCCGCGACGGCCACCTGCCGACGCCGAGCGGGGGTTCTTGCTATTGCTCACCAATCGGTTGTCGTATGCTTGGTGATGGAAACGACGCCAATGTCGGAAGGCGGGTGCTCGACCGGTTCCCGCGGCTGCGGTTGCCCGATACGGAAAGTCGCGTATGTGGCCATTCCCGTGCTGGCATTGGGATGTGTGTGGGCGTGGTGGTCCGCCTCTACCCCGGTGCCACCGAAGGATGCCCGCATATCGCTTGAGGCCAATCAGGCGGCCCTGGCGGCAAGCATGGACAAGTACGCCAAGCCCACAGATGCGAAGGTCACTCTGCCAAGTGAAGGGCCAACGGCCGCGCCGAATCGGTGATCGACGACGATCGCTTGCTTCACTCCAGTCGGCCCTGCGGATACGATCCTGTGCCTTGGGGTATAGTGTAACGGTAGCACAACTGACTCTGACTCAGTTAGTCTAGGTTCAAATCCTAGTACCCCAGTTTTGCCCTTCTGCCGCGGGCGGCGACGGACTTTTCAAGTCTTGCGCGCTCCGAATGTACGGCGGCTGTGCATTCAACCAACGAACAGACGGCACGCCAGCGAGAGTCGCACGGCGGGCGACGTTTGTTCGACCCACGCCCGCAAGGATGACCTGTGCTGAACCCACTTCCTGAGGCCGCTGCTCCTAACCCCGTCCCGGCTCCGGTGGCCCTGCCGAATCCAACGCAGCTCGTCGGAGAACTGGCGGCCAAGCCGACAGAGACCCTGACGAAGTGGACGGAGACAGCTTCGGCCTTCGCAATGGAGAAGGGGCCGGGGATTGTCGCGGCGATCATCATTCTCGGTGTCGGATGGATGCTCGCGGGGTGGGCGAGGAGGATGGTGCGTCGGGGCCTTGAGCGGGCCCATGTGGACTCGACGCTCGGCAAGTTCTTCGGGAACCTCACCAAGTGGGGGATTCTCGTGTTCGTGGTTGTCACCTGCCTGGGCACGGTGGGGGTGAACACGACGGGCTTCGCAGCGGTGATTGCTGCCTCAGGTCTTGCGATCGGCTTGGCCCTGCAGGGGAACCTTGGCAACCTTGCGTCCGGTGTTCTGCTGCTGATCTTCCGGCCTTTCAAGATCGGTGATGCGGTGGTGGTGGCCGGGCAGACGGGGGTGGTGGATGGGATCGATCTCTTCACCACCAACCTCGATACAGGCGACATGCGTCGGATCATCATTCCCAACGGCGCGATCTTTGGGGGTGTGATCGAGAACCAGTCGCACCACGCTCGGCGTCAGGTGACGGCAACGGTGCAGGTCTCCTCGGGGGCGGACCTTGATGCGACGAAGGCGCTCTTCGATGACGTGATCGCGAAGGTCATTCGCACCGTTCCCGGAACGGTCACGGATCCTGCCCCGGCCGTAGCCCTGAGTGACCTGATCCCGGTCCCGACGTGGACGCTCGCGGTGTGGGTCGAGACCCCGAAGTTCGGAGCGGTTCGTCCGGTGTTGCTGCGCGAGATCAAGCTTGCGCTGGATGCGGCCAAGATCAGCCCCGCCGGCCCGAGCATGGACGTTCGCATCAAGGAAATGCCGACGGTCAGGTGAGGAGCCCGAATGGGCTCTGGCGGCTGGGGGGATCGTGGGACGATGCCGGTTCAACCCTCAGCAGTCTGTGCAAGGAGCTGCTTGACGGCGGCGACAAGATCGGCCCTGGGGACCTCGATCTGTCCCGGGCGCTTGCGAAGCCACTCGGCCCGTTCACCCGTGCGCGCGGCCTCGGTCCTCCCGGCGTCCATTTCCTTAATCGTCACGACGCCCCGCGCGTGCTCGTCTGAGCCGACCACGACGGCGAGGGGGATTCTCTGTCCATCGGCGTGCTTGATCTGCTTGCCGAATCCCTTGCGGGCGAGGTAGAGCTCGGTCGGAACACCCGCGCGCCGGAGCTCAAAGGCCATCCGCAGATACTCATCGTTCAGTGATTCGTCCATGGCCGTGACCAGCACGCGGGCCGTCGCGGGTGATGGCTTCAATCGGCCGATGTCTATGAGCGCGGCGAGGAGCCGATCGACCCCGATGGATGCCCCCACGGCCGGGAGCGGGTCGGGATTGAACCTGCTGACGAGGTCGTCGTAGCGACCGCCGGAACAGACGGAGCCATACTGCGGGGCGTCGAGCAGCACGGTCTCAAAGACGGTCCCCGTGTAGTACGCGAGTCCGCGCGCGATGGAGAGGTCGATGGTCGCGACCTCATCGCCATATCCAAGCAGCGAGAGCCGATCGCTGAGACGAGAGAGTTTCGCGAGTTCAGCGGGCGCGCCTTCGAGGTTCGCGAAGAGCGAGCCGAGGGCACCGAGGAGTCCGGCTCGATCGGGTGAAGCGAGGGCGAGGAAGGCCTCGATGCGATCAACCTGCCCGCTCGCGAGGCCGAGCCCGGGGATGAAATCCCCTGATTCATCCTTATAGCCCTTGGTGAGTTCCAGCCGGACCTTCTCAACGCCAGCTTTCTCGAGTTTATCGAGCACCCGGAAGATGTCGGTCGAAGCGACCTGTGACTCGATCGTCGTGGTGCCGCCCTCACGGGTGCGGACTGTCCGCTGGGTGGTGAGGATCGGTGGGATCTGTGCGAAGTCGAGGAGGAGCTGCAGCACACGCCGCGACGAGAAGCGAACCTGGAAAGGGCCGACCTTCAGGGCCTTCATCGCGTCGATGATGACGGCGAGGATCTCAACATCCGCGAGTTCGCTGTCGATGCCGACGGCGTCGAAATCAAACTGGCCGAACTCGCGATAGCGTCCTTTGTCGGGCTTGTCGGCCCGCCACACCTGGGCGCAGGCATACCTGCGGAAGGGGCGAGGGAGCTCCTTGTGCTGGGCGATCACGCGGGCCAGCGGCACGGTCTGGTCAAACCGCAGCCCGAGGGGCTGCTCGTCGTTGGTGTTGACAGTGAAGATCTGCGAGCTTGCTTCATCGCCCGCGCTCCCGGTGAGCACGTCCAGGTACTCCATGGCCGGCGTGCCAAGGGGGACGAACGCGTACTGCTCGCAGACGGCCCGGATGGTGTCGATGATCCACTGCCGGGCGGCCATGGGGCCGGGGAGGTAGTCGGTGAGCCCTTTGTAGACACGCGGCTCGACCATCGGCCGCGGCGAGCTCGGGTTGGCGGAGGATGAGACGGGGGCAGGATCGGGCGCGGCGCTGGACATGGCGTGGGTGTCGAAGGGGTAAGCGGACCATCAGTCTGAACCGGGAGGGTACGGGCAACCCTGCCGCCACTGCGGGAGCCGGTTGGGGCGATCCGTGTCGAGTTGTGGGGGGCGCCGGAGGAGGTTTGCCGGGCGATCCACTCGGAAATACCGACGGTGGGGCTCGAACCCACAACCTCTTGATCCACAATCAAGCGCTCTACCAATTGAGCTACGTCAGCGTCGGGAAGAATGATAGCCGCCGAGGGTTGCGGCATACGGTTCGGCGTGTCGAAGAAGCCCTCTTCCAACGAGCCGACCGAGACTGTTCCTTTCGAGAAAGCTCTCGAGGAGATCGAGACCATCATCCGTCGGATCGAGAGCGGCGAGGCGGGGCTTGAGGCCTCCCTCGAGCACTATGAACGCGGGGTCGCCCTGGTGAAGCGATGTCGCGATGTCCTTGGCCAGGTTGAGCAAAGGGTGACAGACCTGACGGCCCAGATGGCCGCGGAGGCGAAGCCACCGAGTCGTTCGGGCAACACCCCGGTTTGAGCCGATACAGCGGCGGGGGCCACCGGGTGGCTCCTCTTCACTATGCCAACGCATCTCCACTCTGGCACGCTGGCGCTCGGGCCGGACACCATGCTGCTCCTGTACAAACTGGTGCCCGTCGCCTTCGTGGCGGTCTACGGGGCCTGTATCGGGTCGCTCCTGAATGTAGTGGCTTACCGGATGCCGCTGGGGATTGGACTGGTCTTTCCCCCTTCATCGTGTCCGTGCTGCAAGACCCGGCTCACCTGGCGCGAGAACATCCCCATCCTCGGCTGGCTACTGCTCCGTGGCCGTTGCCGGTTCTGCCGTTCGCCGATCTCGCCTGAATACCCGTTGGTTGAGGCCTTCGTCGCTCTTCTCTTCGGGGCGTTTGCGCTGTTGTACTTCGTCGTCCCGAATCAGGCCGTCTTTGCAGGGATCGACTGGGGCACGATCAAGCCCGAGTGGGCCCGTGGCCCGTTGGCAGAGGTCTGGCCGACCATGGTGGTGCTTTACACCCTCCTCGCATGCCTGACGGCGATGACCATCATCGACGCCAAGACCACGACCATTCCCATGGCCCTTCCATGGCTTGCGGTCATCGTGGGCGTCGTCGGGCATCTTGCCCACGCGCTGGGCCTGCAACTGCTCGCGCCAGCCCACGAACTCACGACCTTCGCCAGCACGCCGCCCCACCATCGATGGACGATCCCTGTGCCTGGTCCCGGTTGGCTGCCCAGCGAATGGTGGTGGGTGGGGGCATCCATCGGAGGCGTGGTCGGGATCGGCGTTGGTCTGGTCCTCCTGAGGGCCAGGCTGATCACGCGGTCGTTTGCAGACTACGACGAATGGGAGAAGACGGAGCTCGCCCGACAAGCCGCGGCTGCCCCGGCTGAACCTCTGCCCGGTTCGGCGGCCCCACACCCTGCGGCGGCCATGTGGATCGCTTATCCGCACGCCCGGCGGGAGATGGTTCGTGAACTGGCCTTCCTCGCCCCTGCGGGTGTGCTCGCCTGGCTGGGAGGGCGACTGGCCCATGGGTGGGCGACCGGCCACGCCCGGCCCAACCCGTCGCCCTTTGAAGCTCCATTGCTGCCCCAAATCCCGCTCTGGCTGGCGGTCCTATCGGGGGTGTTGTTGGGCTACCTAATCGGGGGTGGCGTGGTCTGGCTGGTTCGGATCGGGGGTAGTTTGGGCTTCGGACGCGAGGCCCTGGGGCTTGGGGACGTCCACCTGATGGCGGCGGTCGGGGCCTGCCTGGGGTGGGCAGATGCGGTGCTGGCGTTCTTTGGAGCAGCGTTTGTGGGCCTGGCATGGACACTGGTGGGCCTGGCGGCAGGAGGACGGCTCCGCCGGACCATGCCCTATGGGCCATACCTGGCGATCGCGACGCTTCTGGTGCTGCTGTGCAAGCCGCTCATTGAGGCGGGTCTGAACAGACTTGTTCCGCCGGGCGGCAACTTGCCGATAAACCTCCCCTGAGCCGGCCCGCAGAGGCAGCGGGGCGGATGTGACGAGTGCAGTTTTTGCGGTTGTGGATTTGACAGGCGAGGCAAAACTCGCAACCCTCCCGCACATTCGGCGCACCGCCGGCGCGTCGTGGCCTGCCCAAGAAAGAACATGGAGGTTCGCATGGTTTGTCTGTCGTCGTTGATGCGTTCGGTGCTCGTCACGTGTGCGCTGGCCGGGAGTGTTCTCATGCTTGGCGGGTGCAATGACACCACCAAAGCGGACAACGCGCGCCTGACTGAAGAGAACGCCAAGCTCCAGGCCGCCAACCAGCAGACCTCGCAGGAGCTGGTGACGGCGAAGATGCAGTATGACTCCCTCAAGGCCAACCCGCCCGCGGCTCAGCCCGCGATCACCACCGGCACCAGCAGCCCCCCGCCCGCGGCCCCCAAGGCCGACGTGGTGATCGAGGTGGCGGGTGATGTCCTTTTCGCCTCTGGCTCGACAGCGCTGCAGGCCGCGGGGAAGAAGGAACTCGACAAAGTCGCGGCCTCGCTCAAGGGCAGGTACGCCTCCAACCGCGTGCGCGTGGAGGGGTACACGGATTCTGATCCGATCAAGCGGAGCAAGTTCCCCAGCAACGAGGCGCTCAGCGAGCAGCGGGCCGAATCGGTACGGGCCTACCTCGTGAGCAAGGGCGTCAATGCCGATCGACTGACCATTGTGGGGATGGGTTCGGCCAAGCCCCGGGCGACGAAGGCCGCCAGCCGTCGCGTTGAGATCGTTGTTGTGGGCGGCTGACCGTTCGGCTACCAAAGACAATCGCGGCCCGGGTCGGGAACGACCCCGGCCGATTTCCTCGAATCCCGGAGACTGATCCATGTTCGCCGCTTGCCCGAAGTTTCTCCTTGCCGGTGTGGTTGCCTGCTTCGCCCTGACGCTCGGGGGCTGCAACGACGATGTCAAGAAGAAGAACGCCTCTCTCGTGGAGGAGAACACTCGGCTCCGGACGGAGAACGACAATCTCGGACAGCAGAACCAGCAACTCCAGGCGCAGTACCAGCAACTGCAGGGGGAACTGACGGCCCGGCCCGCCGTGAACCAAGGCATGGACATGGGCGGGGGCACGGACTATCAGCAGCCGGAGCGTGCGCCGCGCCGCACGGGTGGCGGGGGCAGCGCCGGGACACGTCTCGAAGTCGCGGGCGATGTGCTCTTCGCGGCCGGATCGGTAGAAATCAAGGCCGCGGGAAAGCGCGAACTGGACGGGATCGCTCGAACGATCAAGTCGCGCTATGCGGGTCACGACATCCGCGTTGAGGGATACACCGACACGGACAAGCCCAACAAGGTGGCGAAGATCTATCCCACCAACGAGGCCTTGAGCAAGGCCCGGGCGGAGGCGGTGAAGAAGTACCTTGTGAGCAAGGGAGTCACGTCGTCGCGGGTGGAGACGGTCGGACGCGGCGCGGCCAATCCGCGCGGAACCAAGGAAGCGAGCCGTCGCGTCGAGATCGTCATCATGGCCAAATGAGGCGGATGGCGGTCGGACGGTGAGGGTGGTCGGATACCGTTGGTGAAGGTGACGCCAAGCGAGTCCAACGACGAGGGCCCACGAGAATCGCAGGCCGAACGGATGTCGCGCCTGCTGTTCAAGGCGCGGGCCCTGCCAGCATGCCCGGGCGTCTATCTGATGAAGGATGGGGCGGGGGTGGTGATCTACGTGGGGAAGGCCTCCTCGCTCCCTGACAGGGTCTCCTCGTACTTTGTGCCCTCGGCGGACCTTGGCTTCAAGAAGCAGCCGATGCTGGCACGGGTGGAAGACTTTGACACCATCGAGTGCGAAGGCGAGTGGGAGGCGCTGCTCACCGAGAATCGCCTGATCAAGGACATCAAACCACGGTTCAATATCCGGCTGACGGATGACAAGACGTTCCCGTACCTTGTCGTCACACAGCGCGAGGACTTTCCGCGCGTGTTTGTGACGCGGAACCCGACCGGTGCTGGGGATGAATCGCTCGAGGGCCTGCTGCGTGGCGCGAAGGTCTATGGACCATTCACCAACGCGGGAGCGCTGCGTGAGGCAGTGCAACTGCTCCAGAGGGCGTTCCGGTTCCGCACCTGCTCGCTCGATATCGTCGCCGGTGACCCGAAGAACAAGGTGTTCCGTCCGTGCATCCTCGCGGCGATCAACCAGTGCACCGCGCCGTGCGCTGACCGGATCGGTGCGGAGGCCTATGGCGCGGATATCGAGAGGTTCACCAGGTTCATCTCTTCCAAGCGGAGTGTCATGCTTCGCGAGATGCGGGCCAAAATGGACGAGGCGAGCCGTGACCAGGCCTTTGAACTGGCGGCCGCGTTGCGGGATCAAATTCGTGCCATCGAGAAGCTCGACGAACGTGGCGGGATGAGCGATGGCTTCCAGCCCGAGACCGAGATCGCGTACCTCGATCCGGAGAAGGGGTGCAAGGCGCTCCAGAAGGTGCTTGGGATGGAGACGCCGGTGCGCTGCGTGGAGGGGTTCGACATCGCGCACCTGCTGGGGACCGAAACCGTGGCGAGCAAAGTCTGCTTCATGGACGGGCGACCGTTCAAGGAGGAATACCGGCGGTTCAAGATCAAGACGGTGAGCAACGACGACTACATGGCCATCCGCGAGGTGGTGAGTCGACGGTATCGCGACGCGGGCGCGGGGCAGGAGCTTTACCCGGATGTGGTCCTCATCGATGGTGGACTGGGCCAACTGCAC
>JBQTIJ010000459.1:0-2307 GCA_052388255.1 Phycisphaerales bacterium | reverse complement strand
CGTTCAGCACCTCAACCCCGTTCGAGATCAACTGGTTCCGCGTGAGATCGACCTCCGCCTTGATCACGCGATTGCAGTAGTCGATCAGCGGCCCAAGCTGGGCGGCACGACCCACGAACTGGTCCGTCGCCCCTGAGACGTGCTGCTGCGCGCTCGTCACCGCCAGCACCGCCTCGCGCAAGGCCTTGCTCGGGATCGTCCCCGTGTTGATGGCCACGCCACCCACTACGTCCATCTTCTCGATGATGACAACATCCTTGCCGAGCTTGGCGGCCTGGATCGCGGCTTTGGTGCCGCCGGGTCCGGAGCCGATGACGCAGAGATCGCAGTGGCGCATGACGGGAGTGTACCAGAAGCGAGCGCACCCCGATGGCCCGCCTTTCCACGCCCCACCTCGCCCTCAACCCCGTGCGGCCCCGAACCACACCGCCGCCAGGTTGGCAAGGTTGAAGCCCATGTGGATGGTCACCGGCGCGGCAAGCCCCCCTGTCTTGACCCGGGCCACGCCCAGCGTGAGCGCCAGAAGAAACAGCGTCGGAAGCGCCTGCACCGGCACCACCGGGATATGCACCGCCGTGAAGACCGCGGCCGTCAGCAGCAGCGCCTCTCGCGGGGCCTCCCCCTCCCGCCCCAGCGCTCGGCAGAGCCCGGTGTGTACCAGACCCCGGTAGACAATCTCCTCCGCCAACGGGGCCACCACCCCTGCGCACAGCATGATCATCAGGGTGTACGGGCTCTCCCGGTGCTGATCGATCAACCGAAGCAGCACGTGCGCCAGCGGGTCGGGCGTTTCGCCTGTGATGACTCTCCGCGCCAGCGCAGAGGCCAGCGAGACCAGCAACAGCAGCGGCCCGGCCAACATCCCCAGCACAAGCCCCGCCGCCACACGCTTGATCAACGCGGAGCGTCTCTCCGATCCCTCGGCCGCCCCCAAAGCCCGCCATGCCACCGCGCCAAGTACCACCGTCACCAACCCGCCCGTCAACAGCCCTACCCCCCGGGCAGGGAGCCACGCCCCATCATCCGCCGCCGTCCCCGCCGCGGGCGCAAGCCATGCCATCACCATCGCCCCGGCCAACTGCGCCACCAGATACACCATCACCGCCGCAAGGATCAGCGGCAGCGCATCGCCTCGGCCACCCCTCCACGGTGGAAGGGCCAGCACCCTTCGCCGCGCGATGTACCACACCGACGCCACCGCCGCCCCGATCACTCCGCCCCAGACATAGACCTCCGGATTCACGGACGGAGCGTAGCGAAAGGCACACGACGACCGCCGAACAGGCCCTCCTCGATTGGGCAAACCCAGAACCTCCCGCCCGCCCAAACGCCCGAGAACCGGTGAACCCCTCCACCTGTATCCCCGTACTTCCGCAAGGCATCCAACTCTCGGCCCATCCCCCTCCCCCCCTACCCCTCAGCACAACCGCCGCCGCCGCGGCGGGTGCGCCAAGGATCATCCGCCATGAAGGTCACCACCATCGCGTCGTTCTTCGTGCTCGGTCTCGTGCTCGCGCCCGTGGCCGTCCTCGCCGCCCGCATGGTCCTCGCGCCCCCAGGTGCGGGCGAGAAGCGGTTGATCGAACTCGACAAACAGAGCAAGGAAGCGGAGAAACTCATGCATTCCCGTTCGGCGTACGACATCCGCAAACTCTCTGACGAGCGCATCGCGGAACTCGCCAAGCCCCTCTCCAAGGAAGACGCCGCCATCATTCTCAAGAAGGGCACCGAGCCCCCCGGCTGCGGCACCCTCCTCGACAACAAAAAGGACGGCACGTATACCTGCAAACTCTGCGGCCTCCCCCTCTTCTCTTCGGCCGCCAAGTTCAACAGCGGCACGGGCTGGCCGTCGTTCTTTCAGCCCTTTGACAAGGACCACGTTCACTACGAGCGTGATTCCTCTCATGGCATGACCCGGGTGGAGATCACCTGCCAGCGCTGCCGCGGCCACCTTGGCCACGTCTTTGAGGATGGCCCCGCGCCCACCGGCCTGCGCTATTGCCTGAACTCCGCCTCGCTCAACTTTGTCGAGAAGAGCGAGAAACTCCCTCCCGTCTCCCAGCCCGTCGCCACCGAAGTCGCCTACTTCGCCGGCGGGTGCTTCTGGGGCGTGGAGGATCGCCTCCAGCAGACTCCCGGCGTCATCACCGCCGAGAGCGGCTACATGGGCGGCTCGCTCAAGAACCCCACCTACAAGCAGGTGTGCAGCGGATCGACCGGCCACACCGAGACCGTCAAAGTGGTCTTTGACCCCAAGACGGTCGCCTCCAGCACGCTCGTTGAACTCTTCTTCCAGTACCACGACCC
>JBQTIJ010000458.1:0-13642 GCA_052388255.1 Phycisphaerales bacterium | reverse complement strand
GGGTGATGTCTGCACCCGGGCGTGCGGGTTCTGTAACGTCAAGACCGGCCGCCCGCCGACGCTCGACAGGGATGAGCCGCGGCGCGTTGCTGAGTCGCTCGCGCTGATGGACCTGAAGCATGTGGTGGTGACGAGTGTGAACCGCGATGAACTCGCCGATGGCGGGGCGGCGATCTGGGCCGAGACGATCCGCCGCAGCAAGGAGGCCTGCCCCCGGATGAGCATTGAGGTGCTCATCCCGGACTTTGAGGGCAAGTGGGACGCGCTGCAGCAGGTGATCGATGCCCGTCCGCACATCATCAATCACAACCTTGAGACTGTGCGTCGGATGTACCCCGCGGTACGACCCGCGGCCCGCTTTGACCGATCGATCGAACTCCTGAAGCGCGTGAAGGCCGCCGGGGTGGTGGCCAAGACCGGCATCATGGTCGGCATCGGCGAACGTGATGATGAGGTGTTGGCCCTGATGCGCGAGGTGCAGGAAGGGACCACGCTCCCGGCTTCACCCGCTGGCCCCGCGCCATCGTGCGACATTCTGACCATCGGCCAGTACTTACAGCCGACGCGAAACCACCTTCCGATCGACCGATTCGTGACCCCCGAGCAGTTTGAAGCGTTCCGGAGCGCTGGTCTGCGCGCGGGCTTCCGGGTCGTTGAGAGCGGCCCGATGGTGCGATCAAGTTACCATGCCGACCATCAGGCCGACGGGTTGACGGACATTCTCTCGGTGCGGGAAACGGCTGCTGTGACACCACGCGCGTGAGGGCGAACGGGCGCCGCGCTCGCTCTGGCGTGTTTCAGTCCTGCCTGCGTTCGAGCAACGATCTCGTCCCTTTTCTTCCCCAGGTTCGCTCGCTGTTCGCCGCCGGCAGGGGTTGGCTACACCTCTTCCGCCCATCCTTGGTCCATCCGTCGCTCCCCTTTCCGCCATGGCTTCTACTTCCAAACCCAAGATCGATCTCCCCTCCGCCACCATGGCCTCCACTGCGCCCGCGCCGCGACGACGGGGTCGCGTGGCCCGGGCCTTTTCGCCGTGGTACCGCCCTCGCAACATCTTGCTTGCCTTCATCGGCATCCCCGTTCTCCTCCTCACTTTCGCCGTGGCGGTCGTCTGGTCTCAGCCGGTCGGGCTCCCGGGCAAATACACGGCGGAGATCGAGCGCCTCGTCGCCGAGCGCCAGCCCACGGAGGGGACCGAAGGGTGGCCGCTGTTGATCAAAGCGCTTGACAACCTCGACGCCATAGAGAACGCCGTGCTCACGCGGACCGTTGGCCCGGACAGCATGATCCCCAAAACCAACGACCTCTACGCCCAGATCAATGAAGGCCTGCGCGAGGCGGACGCCGATGCTGCCGCGGCCCAGGTCGAGCGGCTCGCGGAGACGCGACGCTTCATCAATGACCTTCGTGCGGCGGGGGCGTTTCTCGCTTTCGACCAAGCGGCGGCGGCGGTGCGGTTCGATCGCCCCGCACCCACGGGGCAGGCCATCACCATGCCCCTCCCGGATGTCGGCCGGAGCCGCAAGACCGCGCGCTTGTGCGGTGCCCGCATCGCTCTTGGCTTCCAGAGCGGCGACTATGCGGAGATCGAGAGCGCGACCGAACACGCGATGATGCTCTCGCGCGCCACCGCAGCTCAGTTCACGCTCATCGACCACCTTGTCGGCCTCGCCATCTTCGGCTTGGCTGAGAACCGTCTCCGCGAAGGGCTCATCGCCCATCCGCCCAAGGGCGAAGCGGGCCTCCGCTTCATCGACAACCTCCAACCCATCCTCGAACGCGGTGGCGCGCTCCCGCCGCCGAGCCACGCCATCGCGGGCGAGCGGCTGTGCATCCTCGACACTATCGAGTGGATGCACACCGACGATGGTGCGGGCGACGGTGTTCTCGTGGTCAGCTTCATCGACGCTCTCTCGTCTGGTGGCGGCAACGCCAACCTCTCGTATTTTGCCGAGCGGTTCGGGGCCATCGCTGGCCTCGCCTTTGACAGCAAGGCCACAACGACGGCGTTGGTCAATGACCTTTTCGCTGAGTACGCCGCGCTCGCCGCGGTCCCGCGCCCGGAGCGTGTGGGGCTTGATGAACTCGACAGTCGCGCTCGCAAGTTCACTTGGCGGCAGCTCCTGCTCGCCGTGCTCTTCCCCGCACTCGACAAATGCATCAGGTCCAACGACATCCACCACATGAACCGGCTTGCCCTGCGCACGATGCTCGCCCTTGAACGCTATCGCTGCCGCACCAACGCCTATCCCGAATCCCTCCAGCAGCTTGTGCCGGAGGATCTCGCCTCCATCGAGCCCGAACGCGTCAGTTCGCTGCCCCTCGTTTATCGCCGGATCGACCCCGCCACCGATCCACATGGCCGCGGTTATACGCTGTACTCGGTCGGCGCCGACGGCACCGACAACGGCGGCACCTTTCCCCCGGAGAAGGATCGCATCGACGTTCTCGACGGGGCCAAGCCCATGACCGGCTTTGATTACGAGGTCAACGCGCCGCCGGAAAAGTGAGTCCAGCGCCGCGGGACATGCGCCCCGGGCATCAGGGGACCCGGACGCCCTGACCATCCCACCGGATCGCGCGCCGTACCCGCTCGATCCACGCTACTTCCGGGAGCGTCCACCGGCTTCGTGGGCACGGGAGTTCCCGTCGATGGCAGCGGAGGCCGGAGCATCGACCCTTGACGTGGATTCGGCTCTTGACATTCTCGTCGACTTCTGGCGAAGGCACGGCCTTGGCACCACGGTGCTGCCGGTTCAATAAATGACGTCGGTTGACGGAAACGGCAACTGATCGAATTCAGGAAGCCCCGCCCCTCCCCTCCTCGTGTTCATTTACCGTTCGCCGCCGACAGGGGTTGGCTACAACTCTTCCGCCCATCCTTGGTCCATCTGTCGCTTTCCCTATCGCATGGCTTCTATTCCCAAACTCAAGATCGATCTCCCCTCCGCCACCATGGCCACCACTGCGCCCGCGCCGCGACGACGGGGTCGCGTGGCCCGGGCCTTTTCGCCGTGGTACCGCCCTCGCAACATCTTCCTTGCCTTCATCGGCATCCCCGTTCTCCTCCTCACTTTTGCCGTGGCGGTCGTCTGGTCTCAGCCGGTCGGGATCCCGGGCAAGTACACGGCGGAGATCGAGCGCCTCGTCGCCGAGCGCCAGCCCACAGAGGGGACCGAGGGGTGGCCGCTGTTGATCAGCGCGATTGACAAACTTGACGCTGCAGAGATGGCCGTCCTCTCCCGGGCCGCCGGGCCGAACAGCATGCTCCCCAAACCTGCGGACCTCTACGCGCAGGTCCATGAAGGCCAGCGCGAGGCCGATGACGATCCTGCCGCGGCCCGGGCCGAGCGGATTGCCGAATCACGACGGTTTATCAATGACCTCCGCGCGGAGGGGGCGTTCCTCCCTTTTGACCAAGCCGCGGCGGCGGCGCGGTTCAACCGGCCCGCACCCACGGGGCAGGTCATCTCCATGCTTCTACCCGACCTGGGCCGGGCCCGCAAAGCGGCCCGCATGTGCGGTGCCCGCATCGCCCTTGGCTTTCAGAGCGGCGACTATGCGGAGATCGAGAACGCGACCGAGCACGCGCTCATGCTCGCGCGGGCCACCGCGGCTCAGTTCACGCTCATCGACCACCTTGTTGGCATCGCCATCTTTGCCTTGGCTGAGAACCGCCTCCGCGAGGGGCTCATCGCCCATCCGCCCAAGGGCGAAGCGGGCCTCCGCTTCATCGACAATCTCCAAGCCATCCTCGAACGCGGGGGCGCGCTGCCGCCGCTGAGTCACGCCATTGCGGGCGAGCGTCTGAGCATTCTCGACACTATCGAGTGGACACACACGGACGATGGTGCCGGCAACGGCGTTCTCGTAGTCGGACTTGCCACCGCCCTCTCGGCCGGCGGCGGCAACCCCAACCCTTCGTATCTTGCCGAGCGGTTCGGGGCCATCGGCGGCCTCGCCTTTGACAGCAAGGTCACCACGACGGCCATGGTCAACGACTACTTCGCTGAGTTCACCGCGCTCGCCGCGGTCCCGCGCCCGGAGCGTGTGGGGCTTGATGAACTCGACCGCCGCATTGACAACCTCACTTGGCGGCAGCGCCTGCTCTCCTTTCTCCTGCCCGCGCTCAACAGGTGCCTCCGGTCCAGCGACGCCCACCACATGAATGGGCTTGCTTTGCGCACCATGCTCGCCCTTGAACGGCACCGCTGCCGCACGAATGCCTATCCCGAGTCCCTTCAGCAGCTTGTGCCGGAGGATCTCGCCTCCATCGAGCCCGAACGCATCAGTGCGCTGCCCCTGGTCTACCGCCGGATCAACCCCGCCACCGATCCACATGGCCGCGGTTACACGCTGTACTCGGTCGGCGCCGACGGCACCGACAATGGCGGCACCTTTCCCCCGGAGAAGGATCGCATGGCCGTTATCGTCGGGGGCAAGCCCATGACCGGCTTTGACTATGAGGCCAACGGGCCGCCGGAAAAGTGAGTCCAGCGCCGCGGGACTTGCCGCCTGTGCTACGGGCATCAGGGGACCCGGACGCCCTGCCCATCCCGTCGCATCGCGCGCCGAACCCGCTCGATCCAGGCCTCTTCCGGGAGGGCCCATGGCCTGAACTTCTCGATCAGCCCCTGCTCCTCAGAATAGAAGAGGGCCCGGTTCTGGCCGATGGTCCCCGCCGTGGCGGCGTCGATCAGCGCGCTGGAGTCCGCCTGGCTCATCTGGAAGAGGACGCGTCCATCGAACTCGCGCAGCCCCTGTCGGTCGAGCGTGCGGTTCAGGTTCCCCACCGTGTCACACCAGGTGATGGTGTGCAGGCCGAGGGCCGGGCCCTCGCGCAGCAAGCGCTGGAACTGCTTGTCCGCCCGGGCCGACTTCTCATCCGTCGATGAAGAGAAATCAAACTCATCCTCTGAGCGCCGCAAGGCCCGGAACCGCTGCAGGCCGCTGATGACCATGTACACCGGTGGGAGCCCGCCTGTGTCGCGCCCCTCGCCCTCCATCTGCTGCCGCCGATCAAGCTCCGCGGAGAGGTCCCCCATCGCCTGCTCGACTTGCCGATACTCGACGAGCCGGACACCGTGCGGCAGCGTCCCCGCGACGCGGGCGAGATAGCCGCTGAGCACCGAATCTGCCGGCGTGCCATCGAGCACCACAAAGAGCCCGCCGTTCACCTCCGCGCCACCGGCTGCCACCGTCGCCCCTGGCGCACGCTGGGCCGCCAGCGCCACCATCGCCGCCGACAACATCGCTGTTGCCGGTTCGTCCTGTTGCCCCACGATCAGCAGGTTCGAGGCGGCCTGGCGCTTGAAGAGTGCGCCCGTCGGGTCCTTGATCGCGATTGCCTCACCCAGCCACGCCGCGGGCGCTCCCGCGCTGGCGGGCCACTGGGCACGGTTGAGCAGTTCGTTCAATAGGTAGTTGCGCTCGATGTTCGCCGGCACGCTTCCTTCAAAGACGATCGTCGGCTCGACCACTCCATCGCCCTCCATGCCCGCGCCGGCGGCCGCTTGCCGATCCCGCACGAGGGCGAGGCAGCGGTCCCGTTCTTCATCCGGCAGCCATGCGACCTGAAAGGGCGAGTTCCCTTCGACCGCCCCTGATTGGTCGTTGTAGATCGCTTCGCCCGGACGGCTCAGCAGGCGCGGGGCGGAGTTGTCGTCGCTCATGATGAGGTATGCGTCCGCCTCGCTGCACGCGAGGGCGATTCGCACCGCCATCTGCCCGATCGTCGCCTTTGCCAGCGAATAGGCGCCGCCCAGCGTCTGGCTCCCGAGAACGACATGCATGCCAAAGGCACGGCCCTGGCGCACCAGCCGATCGAGCAGGAGCCCCGCCTCCTGGGCCAACTTGTCATCCTCGACAAACAACTCCTGGAACTCGTCCACCAGCAGCAGCAGCCGCGGCATCCGGACCCCCGGCTGGGCTCCGCGGAATCCCGCGAGGTCCTGCACGCCTTCGTCCCGATAGAGTGCGCCGCGCCGCTTGAGCTCGGCATCGAGTTTCCGCAGCACGCTCAGCCCGAACTCGCGCTCACTCTCGATCGCCACGACCCGTGCGTGCGGGGTCTGGTTTGAGGCATAGGTCTTGAACTCGACGCCCTTCTTGAAGTCCACAAGGTACATCTCGACCTCGTCCGGGCTGTACCACATGGCGGTGTTCGTGATGATCGCGTGCAGCAGGGTCGATTTGCCCGAGCCCGTGCGGCCGGCGATGAGGGCGTGCTGGGCGGTTCCGCGGCCGAGGGTGATCTCCTGAAGTTTTGTCGCGCCTGCCCGGCCCACGGCCACATGAAAATCCGTCCGGCTCGAGAGCGACCACAGCCGCTCGGGTGCTGGCGCGATGGTGGCGAAGGGCACGCGGACGCGCCCCGTGTCCTTGCTCGCACGCCCCACCATGTGGATGATCGCGTTGGCCCGGGCCTCGTCCGGCGGCGCATCGAGGGACAGCGGCAGCGGGCCAAAGTCCGCGTCCTCCCACACCAGCCCCGCGCCATCACTCTCGCCCGCCCCTTCCCGTCGCTTCCACACCAGCCGAACACCACCGGCCTGGGCACCCCGCTCAAGGTCCTGGGCACTCAGCCCCTGCGGCATCCGTTGACGCGTGTCCATGCCGATCAGCGTGTAGACCCCGCACCGCGCACCGCTCGCCACGATGCTCGCCAGACGCTTGGCCCCGATCTCTGTCAGGTTCGTCGGCAGGTCCGCCATCACCAAGAACCGATACGGCTCGGCGATCTCGCCTGCGTGGACGTTGTATTCCTCGATGCTTGCGAACTGGTTCCGCAGGTACTTCTGGATCACCGTCTCCATGTGCTCTGTCAGGTCTGTCAGTCGCGCCTCGATGTGGCGCGGCTCTGTCCAGATCTTGTCGGTCACGAGCAGCGGGTCGTAATCCGCAAGGTGCATGAAGCCCGCGAAGTTCTGGCCAAGCCCCACCGGATCGATGATCGTGAAGCGGCACTTGCCCGCGGGGAGCGCGGTCAGCAGGCGCAGCATGGTGTTCTGCAGGACGGCCACGGCCGCGGCTCGGCCCTCGCCACCCGTCTGGATGAGCAGCGAGGCCCGGCGCGGGAGTTCGATGGTCGCCGGGGCGTCAAAGGCCACGTCCGCAGCGCAGGTGGGGACCGTGAGCCGCTCGTCGCCCGGCATCCCGCCGGGGAAGGTCCGCGGCTCGATCCGCGCCCGCCCGAGAGGGAACGCGCCACCCACTCCGCCGGGGCCCGGCCCATGCTCGCGCGGCGAGGAATAGCCGCGGGGATCGGTCGCGGTTGCCTCGCGATCCCACCGGGCGTCGGCCCATGCGGGGAAGGCCTCTTCGGTCGCACCGGCGACGGCGCGAAGCTCCGCCCCGGCCTCGCTCATCCGCCGGACCCATTCCTCTCGTAGCCGCGCGAAGGCCGTGTCATGTGTCGATTGTGCCGCCGCCATGGCCCGACGCAGTTCGCGCTCGGTGTTCTCGCTCGCCATCGTCGCCGCGTGCTCCGCCCCCTCGCGCTCCGCCTGGGCGTTGGCCCCGGCCTCGCGCTCCGAGGTCTTGAGTGCCTCCATCACGCGGGTGCGCTCGTTGTCGCGCCGTGAACGCATCCTGGTCTGCGCGTCGGCGATGCTCGTGTTCAGCTCGCCCTTCACCTTGGCGAGTTGGTCGCGTGCCGCGGTGGTTTCACGCACGTGCGTCGATTCGTCGGTCTGTTCCTGGGCCGCGCGGGCTGCCCCGGCATCATCCTGCCAGCGCTGCCCGAGTGCTCGCGCTGTCGCCAATCGTTCGGCCACGCGCTGGGCCGCGGCCTGAGAGACCCGTCGGGCTTGGCTCAACAGGATCGCGCCGAGGGCCGCGCCAAGGACAAGACCGACCGAGGCGCCGATCAAGATCGGGATGGTTGCGCTCTCCGGCGCGGACCGTGCGCCGTACAGGAGATAGGCAAAGCCGCCGCCGGCCACCGCCCCAAGCACCGCCCACACGGCCATCATCGCGCCGCCACCGAGCCGGGGCAGAACGAGCCCGTCAAGGTCGCGGAGGGCCGCGGTACACCCTTCCACCGCCTCCTTCAGGGCTGTCGCGTGTTCGGCCGCGGGCAAGGCGCTTCCATCCGGGGCGCTCTCTGGCGCGGTCGCCGCGGGCATGCTGCCGCAGCGGGTATCGAGGAGCATCTGCGTTGCCTGGGCCTCGATCACGGTCGCCTGCGCGAGCAGAGCATCCCGTTCCTTCATCTGGGCCTCAAACGCCAAGCGCGGCTTGTGGCGGTTGCTGTCGTAGAGCGAGTCGGCCATCCAGACCGCTTCCTCGGTCTGGCGCTGGGCCTTGGCGAGCGTGAACTCCGCCCGCTCCTTGGTGGAACTCTTCTCGATCTCGTACGTGCGCTGGATGGTGGCGCTGTCGGCTTCGTGTCGAGCCCGGGCCTCGGTGACGGTCCGCTCGTGCTGCTCCTCCGCTGCCGCCAGCGCGCTGACGCGGGCCTGCACGCTCGTGGCGAGGGCCTGCTCATGGGCCGCGCGTGCCGTGCTCTCTGCCTGGGCCAGTTCCGCAGTGACGGCCTGCTCGCGCTCGGCCCGCCAGATGAGCAGGGTCCTGATCTCTGCGAGGGCCGCACGCACGCGCTCGCTCACGGGCCTCTCGACCGGCTCGGTGGTCATGGCTTCCCTTTCGACGGGTCGGGCCGGGCATCATCGATCATGATCGATCATTCGCACTCGCGCCGGGCCTGGGCGAGGATCTCCTGCAAGCGGCTGACGCCAGCAATGGCCGTCAGCACCTTCGCCTCCAGGCCATCGAGGTACATCCGGTCAAACTCGCGCCGGGCGTCGTCGTCCCACTCTGCGCGGGCCCGCTCGGTCCGCATTCTCAGGGCCTTGTACGCGTCGCGGAGTTTCACCTGGCCGACGGAGATGCTCACAGGTCTACCCCTTCGCTTCCCTCGCCGCCGGCCGCGCCGATTCCCGGACCTGCCGCGCTGCTCACCACGCCCGCGACCACGAGGGCGATCGACCCGCGCGGCAGTTCCAGCACTTCGCGAAGGTCAGGCCGGCTGGCGAGGAGCGCGGCCGCGGGGAGCGCTTCGAGGCGGCCGCCATCCCCCGGGCCCGCGTTCCCGATGAACCATGATCCGTCATCGAGCATGCGCTCAACGTAATAATCGCCCCCGCCCAGTGCGCCGAGCGCCAGCACCACACGCCCGGCCGGGTCGGCCCGCTCACCCGCCACGCCCAGGCGCAGCAACAGGCCGCCTTCCGGGAGCACCGGCCCCCGAGCGGGGAGGAACCCCGGCTGCGTCTCGAACTCGACCGCCCCGCGAGCCGCGGCGGAGGGTGTGCGCCTTCTGAGGGCGGCAAGCAGAGCGCCGGAGCCGCCCGGCGAGGTGCTCTCGCCTCGGCCGCCGCCCGCGCTCGTCGTCCATGCGGCCGCCCAGCTCTGGGCCCGGGCCCGCGCCTGGGCCTCGGCCTGCTCCTCCACGGCACCGCCCGGGCCGGGACGACCGGGTGATGCGGGGGGCGCGATCTGCGCGTATTTTTCAAGGGCATCGATCATCCGCGTGAGACGGAGGATCGCGGCCGGGAGATCGCGCCCCACGGCATCGGCGATCGACTGGCTCTGCCCTTTGGCGAGCATCACCTCACGATCGATCGCGCGGGCCCATTTCTTGACGTTCTCGATCTTCTGCTCCGCCTCGCTGACGCGCCGCTTTGCCTGGTCGAGTTTCTTGCGTTCCTCAACCAGACTGGGCATATCCGCCATCGAGAGCAGTTCCTTGCGCGAGCGTTCGGTCCGTGCCGCGATCACCTGTTCCTGGCGCGTCTGGAGTTCCTTCCGCCAGCGCGGCAGCATCTCAAACCGGAGCCACCCGACGGCCCGCTGCATGTCGGCATCGATCTCCGCGAGGGCGTTGCTCACCTCCTGTACGAAGACGGCCACGGCCTGGCGGTAGTCCTTGAGTGCATCGACCGAGTTGACTTTCGCGCGGTCGGCCATTGGCGGCAAGTGCGCTCAGCGCTGGTTGAGGTATTCCTCGATCTTTTCCGCCTTGCGGATGAGGAACGGGATGTGCTGCTCCGACGAATCGACAAACCGCGCCAGCACTTTCATCGTGCTCTCGAACTCCTCGACGAACTTCACGTTCTCCTGATCGCGCCAGGACTGCCCGAGCGCTCCGAGGCGGCCGGCGAGCACGGTCATCTGCCCCTGCAGGTTGGCGTTGAAGCGCTTGAGATCGAGCGCGAAGCGGCGCAGTTCGGCGGGATCGCCGATGGCCTTGGACATGGGGGGCTCCGGCGGGGGGGGCGGGGAGGGTACCAAGCCGCGGAGGGCGTGCTGCGACGCGGAGGTCCGGGCCGTGACGGATCTCAGTCTGCGTCTGTGCGGGGTGCGTAATCCAGGGCTGGCCTGTTGGTGAAAGCTGGCGAGTCTTTGCTCCAGACAAGGCGCTCGGTAACGGATTCGAGTTTTGGAGCGGCGTACACAAAGCGAAGGTCGTACGCGCGATACAACTTCGCAAAGAAGGTCGGGAGCGTCAACGGTGAGGTCGCGGGTGGAAAGCCTGGCAGGATGTTTCCGCGCGAAGGCTGATCGGCCTTCACCAGCGACAGGCATACGGCCTCGTACTTTGTCGTTTCGTCGCGAAGGTCACGACGTCCCTCAAGTCGGGCGAGAACATCGTGGTAGCGCACCACGGATTCAACAACCTTGCCGTCCTTGTGAATACAAGCGTCGTTCGGCTCCACTCTCGGGCCGGCCTTGGACGCACGCAGCACCTGGAAGAAGCCGTAGACGAGCGCGGGGTAGGAAAGGTGCAGGTTCGTGCAGTCTCCGATGGCCTCTTCCATCCGATTGGTCAGGTTGCGAAAGGCCCCAAGAGTCCCTTTCATGGACACGGCAAGAACCGGTCCGACATGGGGCTTGGTCACGACCACGTCGACGGCCTTGGTCTTGAGCCCTCCCAAGACCGTCCGCTCACCGGATCCGCCGCTGGCGGGATCAAGTTCGAGCAACCGCTGCCCTCCACGATCCGTGACGCGAAACGGCGGACGTGGGGTAATCTCGTCCGGGTGAAACCCACCCTCGACCACCAAACGCGAGGCAACGTAGAAATGAAGGGGCCGAATGTGTCCCTGCCCCTGGTGCCCGGAGGCATTGAGTACGAACGCCTCAAGCGCCTGCCCCAGGGTCAACCACTCACATCGGCTGAACTCACTCGTCTCCTTGCGCTTCCCGTCAGGCATAGTGCCTCCAGCGCTTCATCTCCGTCACGGCGTTTGCGAATGTGGCCTTGTCGGCTTCGGTGCGGATCGCGCGATCGCTTAGTACGATGCGGGCCGCTTCTCGCGGCTCGATCTTGAGCATCCCGCCGCCCAGCGGGTGACCCTCCAACTCGCAGGAGAGGGCCGTCAGGGGCTGCGCCCAGAGTTGCATCAGCCGCGCCATCGACATGCCCTTGGCGAGGTGGACGGCATGTACGGAGTTTGTACAAACGCAGCCCGCTTGGTTGCTCGCGAGGGTCGGCCCGGCCCCGCTCATGTACGAGAGGAAGCCGTCTGGGACCGTGACATCGGGCACGGAGTACCAAGGATCACGGTTGCGGCACTTGTATGTTCCGCGTGCCTCTCGTCCGGGCTCAGAATCCAGATAGCGGCGCACGGGCGTTGGCAAGTCGACATCCTGCGGGAGTCGAAGGAGTAACACCGGATCGTCCGCTGTCATCCACTCGGTCACCCGCCCCTCGTCGACACACCCGCGTGCGAGGCTCTTGCCGTTGCGAACGGCGGGATGCAGAAGGCGGCGGGTGATTCCAAGCCTCTCTGCTTGAGACGGGCGCAGATGGAAAAAGTCGTTGGCTCCAGTCACATACCCGATGCCAACCCGGGCCACATTGCCGAGTCGCTGTGCGCACCCGGACTCCGTTGCGCGGGTGTACATCTCGCGGGCGGCGGTATCGAGAAGGAAGGGACGCAGACGGCAGTTCCACTTCCGCCACTCGGCCATCGTTACCGTCACGCCCGTGCGCGGTGGCGTGGCCGCGAACGTGAAGTGATCGAGCGTGGTGAATCGAAGCGCATCGCAGTGGCCACCATACCCGTCGGCGTACAACATCCAGCAATCTTCGGAGAGGTCGGGGAACAGTTTGTCCCTCACGGCGATGATCTGCACCCGGTCAAAGGACTTCGTCATGTACTCAAGAACCGGTGCGGCGTAGGGAGCGTGGCCGATCTCCGCAGGAACGACAAACGCCATCCGCCCGCCCGGCTTTAGCAGGGTTGCGGTCGCAACCAGGAACGGAGCCCACGACGACGCGAGCGAAGAGAACTGTGCGCCATGACGTTGGCAAAGCCGCAGGGCCGCCTCGCGGACTTCGCCGGCGAAGCGCTGGTAGCGGATGAAAGGCGGGTTTCCGGCAGCGCAGTCGAAGCGCTCGTGTGTCTGACCTGCCCAAGCAAAGAAATCGCCCTGGTGGATGAGACTCCCCGGAGCGCGCGAATGCACGCTCTGACACGCCAGCGGGTCCTGCTCGACACCGACGCTCGTCGGGTGGGCCATCAGGAACCGGCCGTCACCACACGCCGGGTCAAGCATCCGGTCGCTCGTTTTCCTCGTTGCCCACGAAACGAGAGAGCGGACAACGGCGTCGGGCGTGTAGTAGGCTCCCGTTGCCTTTTTTGCACTCACACTCGCCTTGTCGACGAGATGATTCTCGAAGAGAGAAGTCGAGATGCTGCTGTTCTTCGGCTTCATGGCGGTCGCTCGCCGGATCGTACACAACTCCGCCATGGGGGGTCCAAGGGGCACTTCGCCTCCGTGCACCTGCACGCACGAGGAGTGCTTTCAGGCCTCATCGAGCGCTCAGTGGGCCTTCATCTCGGCATGTTGGCCGGGGTGTTTGTTGTATCCCCTGAGTCCGGCGGCCGCGCGCAGAGCCCGATGATCCGGCCCCGCCATCAGCCGAGCAGCATGCCGGTGATCTGCGCTTCGAAGATCACCCGGGGCCCCACGACGCCCTGCACCTCGGTGACGAAGCGGCGGGCGTTCACTTTGACTTCCTTGCACATGATCAGGAACTCATCGCCCACGGTGACGCTACTGCGGAAGGTGCAGTGGTCAAGGTGGGTGAAGGCCGCGAGGCGGGCCTTGTTGAAGCGGCCGTTGAACAGGAAGACGGCGAGTTGAGCCGCGGCTTCGACCATGATGACGCCGGGGAGCATCGGGCGTCGGGGGATGTGGCCCTCGACCCAGAACTCGTCGGGGCGGTTGAGTTTGAGGGCGACACCTTCCTTGAAGTCGGGGGTGTGGTGAACGATGTAGTCGAGGAGGGCCATCTGGCCGCGGTGGGGGTTGATGCGGCCGATGGCTTCGCGGTCGATAGTGCGGTTGCTCAGATCGATCTTGGAGAGATCGATGAGCATGGGCTTGCCGCCGGCGGCGGGGGCGTCGGTGTGGGCGGGAGCCGGGTCCTGGATGGTGCTCAGGGCGTGCTGGGCAGACATGCTCACGGTCCTTGGTTCACTTCTTGGGCGGTTCGCCGGGAGCGCGCAGATCGAGGATTCCGTTGCGGACCTCTTGAGCGGCGTTCTTGATTTCCTGCATGGTGCCGCGGACGCGGACACCGGCGGCTTTGTTGCCACCCTGGGCCTTGGCGAGGTCGTCGATGACGGAG
>JBQTIJ010000457.1:0-5980 GCA_052388255.1 Phycisphaerales bacterium | reverse complement strand
GAACGCGAAGCCGAGATCGATGCGGCTCTGGGTCGCTGGCCGGATCTGCGCGAAGACATGGTGGCGGTAAAGCGAGACGATCGTCTTGCCGGGGCAGGCCTTCACCTCCGGCGACGTCTTGAGCGCTGCACGGAGGATCGCGTCATAGACCGGCCGCAACCCCGCGCGCTTGCCCGCGAACATCGCCTCGACATACCCCTCCGCGGCCTGCAAATAGGCCTCCGGCGAGTCCTCGTCCGCTCCCTTGCCGACCGATCGCTCCGCGAGCCAGGCGCAGGTGTTGGTGCCGAGGGCATAGGTCCGTTTGAGCCACTCGCGCCGGGGCTTTTCGTCCTTGGGGCCGGCCTTATTGATGTGGGCGAGCCATGAGTCGAGGTCCCGGCCCGTCTTGGACTTGAGGGCCGCGATCCAGTCCTGGACCATGCCCAAGGAGGGGTGGGGGGAGTACAGGGTCATGGCGGATTGTTGTGGTGGGGAGGGTCTTGGCTGAGCCCTTGGTCCGAGATCTTGGGCCATTTCCCCTCCGCGATCCGATCCATCCCCAAGGGCGGTCCGTACCATGCCGATCCACACCAAAGAAGGTGTCTCCGGAGGAGAGACAGGCCCATGCGGGGCCGCCCCGGAACCTGAAAGAACCCGAATCGGAATCTCCCCATGTGCGGAATCGTCGCGTATGTCGGCAGCAAAGTGGCCCGCCCCATTCTCCTTGAGGGCCTCAAGCGGCTTGAGTACCGCGGGTATGACTCCGCTGGGTTGGCGATCATTGACGACAAATCGAAACTGAACATCGGCCGCTCGGTCGGTCGCGTCGCGATGCTCGAGGAGCGTCTCGACGAAATGCAGTCAAAGGGACATGGGAACTTCGTCGGCGGTGTCGGGCTCTGCCACACGCGCTGGGCGACCCACGGCGGCGTGACAGAGGCAAACGCCCACCCGCACCGGGATGACCGTCACGGTCTGTGCCTGGTCCACAACGGCATCATCGAAAACTACGCCGCGCTCAAGACCTATCTGAAGGAGAAGGGGCACACCTTCACCAGCGAGACTGATACGGAAGTACTCTCCATGCTCGTGAGCGAGCTGTACGAGGGCGACCTTGAGAAGGCGGTGCAAACGGCCCTGCGTGAGGTGACGGGGGCGTATGCCATTGCTGTCATCTGCGAGAAGGAGCCGGGCACGCTCGTGGTCGCGCGCAAGGGTTCGCCCCTGCTCGTGGGCGTGGGGAAGGACGAGTTCGTCGTCGCCTCCGATGCCGCGGCGATCGTCAGCCACACCACGCAGGCGTTCCTGCTCGACGATTACAACGTGGTGAAGATCACCCGCGAGGGGTTCAAGACCACCGACATCCACAACTCACCCATCACGCCCAAGGTGCAGCAACTGGAGATCGATCTTGAGCAGATCGAGCTTGGCGGGTATGAGCACTACATGCTCAAGGAGATCTTCGAGCAGCCCAACACGCTCCGCAACAGCATGCGTGGCCGCCTGAACAGTGTCGATGGCCGGGTCGTGCTCGGCGGGCTGACGAACTTCGCCAAGGAACTCACCAAGGCGAGGAAGGTGATCCTGACGGCCCAGGGCACGGCCCTGCACGCCGCCATGATCGGGCGCTATCTGATGGAGGACCTCGCGAAGGTGCAGGCCCAGACGGAATACGCCAGCGAGTTCCGCTACCGCAACCCGGTGATCGAGGAAGGGACGGTGGTGATCGCCGTCAGCCAGTCCGGCGAGACGGCCGACACGCTCGCCGCGCTGCACGAGGCCAAGGAGCGCGGCGCGCTCGCCCTTGGTGTCATCAACGTGGTGGGTTCCTCGATCGCGCGCGACACTGATGCGGGTGTTTACCTGCGAGTGGGCCCGGAGATCGGCGTCGCCAGCACCAAGGCCTTCACCGGCCAGGTCGCCGTGCTCACCATGATCGGCCTCTTCATGGCCCGCCGCAGGATCATGTCCGCCGATGCGTGCGCCGAACTCCTGAAGCAGATGGAGCAGGTGCCGGAGAAGATCGAACGCATCCTTGAGCAGGCCCAGCGGATCCGGCGCATCACCGAGAAGTATGTCGAGCGCGAGAACTGGCTCTTTCTCGGTCGCGGCTACAACTACCCGACCGCCATGGAGGGCGCGCTCAAGCTGAAGGAAATCTCATACATCCACGCCGAGGGCATGCCCGCCGCGGAGATGAAGCACGGCCCCATCGCCCTCATCAACGAGGGGATGCCGGCGGTCTTCATCGCCAACAGGGGCCGTCAGTATGAGAAGGTCATGAGCAACATCCAGGAAGTGCGGGCCCGCGGCGGGCACGTGATCGCCGTCGCCACCGAGGGTGACGAGCACATCAAGCAGTACGCTCAGGACGTGATGTACATCCCCGACATCGCCGAGCCGCTCAGCCCGTTGCTCGCGGTTGTGCCCATGCAGCTCATGGCGTATTACGCCGCGGTGCTCCGCGGGCACGACGTGGACAAGCCACGGAACCTTGCCAAGAGCGTCACCGTGGAGTGAGCCCGTCGCGGACGATCTCAACTTTGATGGGACCCTGCGCCCGCTCCACGGTTGCAGCAACGGCGATGAGGATCATGCTGAACAGACAGGGATGGTGGATCCTTCGAACCATGGAGACTCCTTTGCCGCCGACGGGCGGCGATCCAGGCAAGCACAAACCCGGCAGGGATGATGCTGGGGCTGGGGACCGAGGAGGCGATGCGGAAGCCGAAGTCGAGCTCGCTGATGCTTGGGAACTCCGAGCCGGTGACTCTCAGAAGGTCTACCCCATTGGCATCGCTATTCGGGTTGGACCATGCGCTCCTCTCGAGCAAACGCCCGACTGGGACGGGCCCCCAATAAGCCGCGTCTTCCAACCACTCTGTCGTTCCTCCCGCCGAATCAAGCAGGCCCCAGGGGCTCTGCACTGTGGGGTAAGCACCGAGCAGGATCTCGCGGTTGCCCATAAACCCCGCGTTGGCCTGGTTCACGCCGTTGGGGGGAGGCATAGCGCAGGGCGATGTTGGATGTGCCCGCGACGGCCCACCACTCTTCCAACCCCATTCCCCTTTGGTTGGGGTCGTGGTGCACCGCCTTGATCCACTCGTCAAACGTCGGAATCCAGAACCTGGCCCCGGGGTTGTGGGTGAGCTGGTCGCCGAAGCCGAATGTGAAGTTCGGGTTCGCGCCGAACGTCCGCACGTTGTAGGCCCCGTCCATGAACGCCTCGCGGTCGGTGCGTTTGTCGTTGTGGAGCCAGTTGCATTACATGGCGGCCATGCGCCACGAGATGTTGCCGACGAGGCGGTTCTCGCGCCCGGCGGGGACTGTCCAGCGGATCCCGCCGGGGACGGTCGGCGTGGTGCCCGCCGCCCCCCAGATGCCGGGAGGGAGCAGGTGAGGGAGCCGGTCGTTGGAGGGGCGGTCGTGCTCGCGGGTACGCGCCGCAGGCGGGCCTGAATCGAGGGGCACGAATGCCGTAAGTCCGTGACCTGCCAAGAGAGACCTGATAGAGTGCGAATGAGAGCTTTTCTCGTAGGTGGTCTTGACCACCTCTTCGGTCCAGTTCGGCTGAGAGCCGCGGACCCAACCGGCCGGGTTTTTATGGCCGGTGAGAGCGAACTTTCTGGGGGCCATGTTGCTTAGAAGAAGTCCTGCATCCAGGGCGTCGGGCCCGCGAAGAGGGTGGCGAGGTCGGTGAGGGTTGCGGGGTCGCCGTCGGCGAGGCCGGCGCGGAGGGCATCGGGCCCGCTCATGAAACCGGAATAGAACGCGGCGAGGGCGCGGACGTGGATGCGTGCGGTGGCGGCGGCTTTGCGTTTTTCGGCTGTGCCGGAGCCGTTTTGCACGGTCAGAATCCAGACCCCGGCGTTCTCGGGGATGGTCTCGTCTTGGACTTCGAAGGTGATGGTGGCGCTGAGGGGGCGCGGGTAGCGGCGGGAACGAAGGGCCGGGCCCACGCTGGTAAGTCGGAGCATCCAGAAGTCTTTGAAGTGGATGCTGTAGCGCTGCTGATCCATGAGCCCGAGGAGCGGGTGGTGGGGGCCGCCTGAGAGGTGGAGGTCGTCGGCCATGCTGGCGAAGTCCTTGACGAATCCGAGGAGGAGGTGGCCTGCTTCTTTGGTTCGGAAAGCGACGTCAGAGAGGTGGACGTCCTGCCGGCCGGTCTCGGGCTTGCGTTGTTGCCTCATGAAGAGATAGCCGTCGATCGAACCGTCTGGCGCGCGAACGCCGAAGGGGGTGTAGGACTCCTTACGGAACTCCCGGACACGGTTCCAGAGGTATGGCCCGCGAGCGGGGTGGCCGTTGAAGGAGGCGGCGAAGTCGCGGGAGCAGGCCTCGATGGCGGGGAGATCCGCATCGACGAGGGCGTGGACTCGTCCTTCGCGGGGGGCGTGGGCGAGTTGGGCGATGGGGATCTTGATGTTGAACGCGTGGCCGGCCTGTTCGTAGCCGACCTGGCGGTAAAGGGACTGGGTGCTCGCGTAGAGGGTCGAGAGGGGTGTGCCCTCGGCGGCGCACTCGAGCATGGCCTGCTGCATCAGGAATCGAGCGATACCCATGCCGCGGGCTTCGGGGGCGACTGCGACGCCGGCAATACCGACCATGGGGACGGTGGCGCCGCCGAAGTACTGGGCCATGGGGATGCGGAGGAGGCAGCCGAGGGTCTGGCCGTTTGAGCGGACGACGCGGAGGTTGTCCTCGCCGGCGCTCGCGAGCCAGGAGAGCGTGCCTTCACTGGGGCCTGCGAAGGCCATGATGAGCATGCGGACAACGGCGGCCTGATCGCGCGCGGCGTCGTACCTCGTGTATTCAAGGGTGTCGTTGGTCATGGGGCGGATCCGGGCGACTTGCGATCAGCGGACCGACGCCTCGGCGGGGTCGCGCTCTTCTGGATACAGGCCGAAGGTGGGGCCGGTGACGGCGCCGAGTTCGCGGCAGGCCTCGAGGACTTTGGTGTCTTCGGGCGCGAGCCAGTAGGCCATGCGGAGGCGGCGCTGCGCGCTTTGCATGTCCTTGATGTTGGCGTGGAAGCGGGCGAGCGCGAGTTGGGGGGCGGGGGTCCGGCCCCGGTCGATCTTGGCGGCGCTGAGGAGGGCGACGCGGGCGGTGTCGTTGTCGCCCATGCGCTGCGCGAAGGCGCCGAGGCGCATGTGATCGTCAACCCCGCCGCGGTCGGCGGCGTTGGTGCGGAGCGTGCGGAAGCACTCGTCGTTCTGGCCGCTTTGGACGAGGGCCTCGCAGAGGTCGTTGAGGACGTCGGTATCCTGGGGGCGCTGGGACCAGGCAACGCGGAGGTGTTCAACGGCGTTGGCGGGCTGGTTGTTCTTGAGGTAGGCCTTGCCGAGGGCGGCGCGGATGTAGGGGTCGCCGGGGCGGCGATCGATGAACTCCTGATAGCTGGCGGCGGCCTGGTCGTATTGGCCGGTGCCCATGCGGGCATCGCCGACGTGGCGGAGGGAGGCGAGGGGTTGCTCACGGCCGGCGCACGCGACGAGGAGGAGGGCCGGGAGCGTGGCGGCGGCGAGGGCCCGGACGAAGGAACGGTTGAGGGCCATGGGGAGACTCCGGGAAGGGGGGCCGAGGGCAGAGGGCCGAGGGAAGGCGGACCGGGGGACGGGGATCGGGCGAGGCGGGAAGGTTAGATCGGTTCGCGCGGGGGTTCCGGTCGAACCGCTACGCTGAGTGGATGGGCCGGATGGCACTTTTGAGGCACGATCTGAACGATGGGTCATGGCACCATGACTGGCTGCTTGAAGTGCGCGGGTCGCCGGTGGGGGAGGATGCGCGCGTGCTGATGGCGGTTCGTTTTGGAGCCGGAGGCGTGGGGACATTCCCGGATCGGGCAGGGGTGAGCGGGCTTGGGGTGTGGCTGCCGGACCACCGACGGCGGTCTCTCGATTTTGAGGGGCCGATCGGCGGAGTAGGTGGGGGGCGGGGGATCGTGCAGCGGCTTGGCCAGGGTGTGGGGGCGGTGGTGGCGGAGAGTGATGGGCGG
>JBQTIJ010000456.1:0-25711 GCA_052388255.1 Phycisphaerales bacterium | reverse complement strand
GTGGATGTCGTGATTCTCGCGTCAGCGCCTGGGTTCCGGCCGGTGCACTTTGAGGCCGCGATTGAGGCGGGCAAGCACGTCTTCATGGAGAAGCCGGTAGCGACCGACCCGGCGGGCGTGCGGAAGGTGATCGCGGCGGCCAAGGCGGCGAAGGAGAAGAACCTCTCTGTGGTGGCCGGGACGCAGCGCCGGCACGAGGTCTGCTATCAGGAGGCCTTCAAGCGCCTTCAGGATGGCGAGTTGGGCTCGGTCGTGGGCGCCTCGGTCTACTGGAACCAGGGGGGCCTGTGGATGAACAAGCGCCAGCCCGCATGGAGCGACATGGAGTGGCAGGTGCGCAACTGGCTCTACTTTGCGTGGCTCTCAGGCGACCACATTGTCGAGCAGCACGTTCACAACATCGATGTCGCGTACTGGGCGATGGGCGCGCTGCCGCTGAGCGTGACGGCCATGGGCGGACGGCAGGTGCGGACGAGCCCGGAGTATGGGCATGTGTTCGATCACTTCGCCTGCGACTTTGAGTTCCCGGGCGGGCGGCGGGTGGCGAGTTACTGCAGGCAGATCGATGGGTGTGCATCCCGGGTTGAAGAGATCATCCGCTGCGAGCAGGGGTCGGCCACCTTGCGGCAGTTTGGGACGGCGGAGTTCGCCGGTCGCACAAGCTGGAAGTGGCAGGGAAAGCAGACCAACCCCTATGTACAGGAACACAAGGACCTCATGGCGAGCATCACCGGTGCAGGGCCCTACGTGAACCACGGGCAGAGGATCGCTGAGAGCACCTTGATGGCGGTCATGGGCCGCATGAGCGCATACACGGGCAAGTCCATCACGTGGGCCCAGGCGATGGAGAGCAAGCTTGATCTGATGCCCCGGGAACTGGCGCTCGGCGACTTGCCCGTGGGCGAGGTGGCCGTGCCGGGGCGGACGCCGCTTATCTGAGCCGAGAAGAGTGTGACGTTGAAAGTTCGCCCGTGTTCGCATGGAGGTCCACCGATGTCCGTCACTCGACGCACGTTCGTCTCCGCGTCGGCCGCGTTGATCGCCGCGGGGACCGCCCCGGCCGCGATGGCGACCGACGACCCGCCGGGCCCGAGCATGAAGCCCGAGCGCAAAGGGAACCTGAAGCAATCGGTCTGCCGGTGGTGCTTCTCCGGCATGAAGCTGGCGGACCTGGCGCAGGCGGCCAAGGGGATGGGGCTGACGTCGATCGAACTGCTGAACCCCGACGAGTGGGCCGAGGTCCGCGCTGCGGGGCTCGAGTGCGCGGTGGCGTCGTTCGTGAAGTCGAACCCGATAGGCAAGGGTTTCAACAGGGTCGAGCATCATGACGCCATCATCGCCGATCTTGAGGAGCGATTGCCGCTGGTGAAGGAGGCGGGCATCCCGGCCCAGATTGTCTTCTCGGGGAATCGGGCCGGACTCAGCGACCGGGATGGCCTTGAAAACTGTGCCCGCGGGCTGCGCCGCATCACGCCGCTCGCGGAGAAACTCGGTATCACGATCGTGATGGAACTGCTCAACAGCAAGGTCGATCACAAGGACTATCAGTGCGACCGCACGCCCTGGGGGGCGGAGCTTGTGCAGAAGGTCGGCTCGCCCAGGTTCAAGCTGCTGTACGACATCTACCACATGCAGATCATGGAAGGTGATGTGATCCGGACCGTGAAGGAACACTTCGATGCGATCGGGCACTTTCATACGGCGGGCGTGCCGGGCCGGCGCGAGATCGACGCGACGCAGGAACTCAACTATCGCGCGATCTGCGGCGCGATCCTGAGCAAGGGCTACACGGGGTACCTTGGGCAGGAGTTCATCCCCAGCCGCGAGGCGATGGTGTCGCTCCGCGAGGCCGTGGAGATCTGTGACGTCTGAGTTCAAGAAACCCGGGGGCCGCGCTTCCGACGAAAGGTCCATATGGGTATCGCGCCGCTACTGATCTCCCAGATCCTGATCCTGCTCTTCGTCTCGGTGCCCGTGGCGATCTGCATTCGTTCGGTGTATCTGGCCGTGACGAGGCCGAAGAACCACTCCGCGGAGCCGGCGTGCGAGCGGTGCCGCTATCGCGTCTCGGGGCTCAACATCCTCACGTGCCCCGAATGCGGCACAGACCTCCGCAGGACCGGGATCATCACGCCCGCGATGGAGATGCGTCGGCGCGGCAGCACCGTCGGTGCCGTGCTTGCGTGGACTTTTATTATCGGCGCGGCCGGGCTCCTGGCCGTCAGCGCATCAGGAATGCTGATGGCGCGGCAGTTCACCCGCGGCGGCGGGATGCGCAGCGCATCGACCTTTACCCCCGGGTCGCTCGCCTATGCCAAGGTGGAGGTGAGCGCGGCCTATTCGTTCGGCGTCGGACCGCCGATGGCCTCGGAAACCCTTGCCAAACTGACCGACAGTGCCGGGGAGGAGTGGACGCTCTCGGTCGTCACGGGGGCATGCACGACCAACGGGCCCCGAGGCGGGCCAGTGGTGACGAACGGGCCGTGCGATGTAGAGATCGTCAAGGGCTTCTTCGCCCGCGCGGGCGTGGACACGGCCAATGCGGCAGTCGCGAAAGAAGCGGCGGAACTGGTGGTGCTGATCACGGCCCAAGCCGCGGCACCGACGGCGCCAGTGGGGCGGAGTGCCGGGCTGACGGCCTTCACGCTCTCGGGCTTCGCAACCCAGCCAGTGACCCCGGCCGGCGTCGTTGAGAGCGATGCCTGGGTGGGCATCGTCATCATGGTGGGCTCGATCCTGCTCTTTGCCCTCTGGGTCGCGGGCGTCGTCTTCATCGTGGTGCGCCGGGGCACGCTGATGCGCGAGGCGAAGCGGTATGACTGGGCGGACCGGGCACCGGGCCTGGCCAGCGAACCCGTGGCGGCTGCGCCGGCGTGAAGGCCAAGAAAAAGACCCTCGCGGGGCGAGGGTCCTTTGCAGGGGAAAGTGGAGCGGAGGAGAGTCGAACTCCCGACCTCGTCATTGCGAACGACGCGCTCTACCAACTGAGCTACCGCCCCGTGCAACACGCGGAACACGCCGGCAAGGGCATGGCCACGGATGGGGGAAGAGGGTAGCACGCTGCCGCCCTTCTGAAAAGGAGCGCGACTTGGGCCATCCGGCTGTTCTGGGAGGGCTGGGATAGACCGCCCGGTTGCACGTTCGGGCCTGCTGAGGGCCGCTCTGCTGGGTACCCTCATGCAACCAAGTTGCACATCGCCGGCGGGTCGCCTGCCGCGAGACCTGCAAGGAGCCGACATGAACCTCCGTCGAACCGCCTTCGCCATCGTTGCCGCGATTGCTCCACTGGGCCTGAACGCACTCGCCGGGGCCCAAGCCGCTCAAGCACCGGGCACTGCGGGAGCCGCGCCGACTGCCGCGCCCCAGGGCACGGTCGCCCGCCGAGTGGTGGTCTCGATCCCTCCGCTGAGAGGGATTATCGAGCCGCTGCTTCCGCCCGGGAGCACGGTCGAGGTTCTGATTCCGCCGGGGGCGAGCGAGCACGGGCACGAGATCGCGCCGGCGAAACTGGCGGCCCTCAAGAAGGCCGACATCGTGTTTCTTGTGGGCATGGGGCTTGAGCCACAGGTCGACAAGTTCCTGAAAGCCAATCCCGCGGAGGCGGGGAAGGTACGTCGCGAACTGCGTGTGCAGGCGCTCGCGGGTATTGAGGTCGAGGCGAGCGGGCATGACCATGAGGGGCACGACCATTCGGGCCACGACCATGCTCATCATGACCACAGCGGGCATGATCCGCATGTGTGGCTTGATCCGTATCTTGTGATGAAGGCCTTGCCGGGACTTGTGAAGGCGACGGCGGAAGGGCTTCCGGCGGAACAGGCGAAGGACGTAGCGGCCAGAGGGGACGTGCTTTTGGCGCGGCTGGGGAAACTCGATAGTCTCTACCGGAACTCGCTGGCGACGGTGAAGCGGAAGAAGGTGGTTGTGGGGCATGATGCCTTCTCGTGGCTGGCCAAGCGATATGCGTTTGAGACGGTGGCGGTGGCCGGGGTGTGCGCCTCAGAGCCGACGCCCGGGAGCATCGCGCTCGCGGTGAAGACCGTGAAGGACGAAAAGTTGCCCTGTGTCTTCAGCGAGCCGCAGCTCTCCTCCGCGGCGGTGAAGCGTGTTGCAGATCGGGCGGGCGTGCCGGTGCGAACACTCGACCCGCTGGGCGACGGCGACTACTTCAAGCTCATGGAGAGCAACCTTGACGCCCTGCTCTTTGCCCTTGGCGGGGTTCGAGCGGCGGAGAAGGTTGAACAGCCGACTAAGTGATCGCGACCGGACCGCGCCAAGGATCCGCATGGGCCTTGCAGTTGAACTTGAGAACCTGACGTTCCGTTACCCGGGTGCGGAGTCTGCCGCGCTCGAGGGGGTGTCGCTCCGGGTCGAGGCGGGCGAGCGGCTGGGGATCCTCGGGCCGAACGGCGGCGGCAAGAGCACGCTGCTCAAACTCGTCATGGGGCTCCTGACCGGTCACGCCGGAAGGATCCTGGTGCATGGAGTCCTGCCGGCCGACGCACGGCGCGCGGGGATCATCGGCTATGTTCCGCAGCGCCCGGAAACGGTGAGCGCCATGCCGCTCTGTGTGCGACAGATGGTCACGCTCGGCGCGGCGTGGCGGGTGCCGGGGTGGCGACGGGTGCCGGCCGCGCTCCGGGAGCGGGCCGAGCGCATGCTGCACCTGACCGGCGCGGCGCCTTACGCCGATCGACCGATCGGCAAGCTTTCCGGCGGGCAGTTCCAGCGGGCGATGATCGCGCGGGCGCTGGCGGCGGAGCCCTCGATTCTTGTGCTTGATGAGCCGACAGTGGGCATCGACGCCGCGGGGCAGGCGATGTTTGCAGACCTATTGGGGCGGGTGCATGCGGAACTGCGGCTGACGGTGCTCATCGTGAGTCATGACCTGCGGGCTATCGCCGCGGGAAGTGACCGCGTGGCCTGCCTGGCACGGCGGCTGCACAGCCACGGTTCGCCCGCGGGGCTGACGCCGGCTGTGCTTGCGGAGGTCTTCAGTCATGACATTGCGGGGATCGCGGGCCTGACCGGGCCGGTGCATGTGGACGCGCACAGCGCCGCCGACTGCCCCGCCTGCGGGCACGATGCGCCCGCGGTGCTCGTGCCCATGGCGGTGAGCGCGCAGCGCGCGGCACCCGGTGGGGAGAAGCCATGAGTCACACTCTGGGCGCGGCTGTCCCGCTCGTCGAACTCGTGGACCTCGCCCTCGTTCCCTTGGTCGCGGGGCTGGCGATCGCGCTGATGTGCAGCGTGCTGAGCGTGCTGGTGGTGGTGCGCCGGCTCGGGTTCATCGGGCAGGGGATCAGCCACAGCGCGTTCGGGGGTGTGGGGGTGGCTGCGCTCCTTGCCGCCGCGGGGGTGATCGTTCCGGGTGGGGCGGCGGAGTTTGGGGTGATCGCGATCTTCTGCACCGGGGCGGCGCTCGGGATGACGTTTGTCGGGCAGGGGCGAAGAGAGGATGGACGCGGCGCGGTCAGCGTGGACGCGGCGATCGGGCTCTTTCTCGTGGGCTCGATGGCGGCCGGCGGTCTGCTGGTGCAAGGTGCGCAGAGGGTGGCCCAGGCGAATGGGCGCGCGGCGGATATGCGGAGCTGGGAGTCGATTCTCTTCGGCTCGATCCTGGTGAACGGCCCGATGGATGCGTGGCTTGGGTGGGGAGTGGCGCTGGCGGTGCTGGGGGCGGCGTGGTGGTGGCGCCGGCCGCTGCTCTTTCAGACGCTCGACGACCAGACGGCCGAGGCCTTCGGCGTGCCGACGGCGATGGTCCGTGGGCTCGTGACGGTGCTCCTCGCGGTAGCGGTGGTGACGAGCATGAAACTGGCGGGCGTGGTGCTGGCAACCGCGCTGCTTGTGCTGCCGGGTGCGACAGCCCTGAAACTGACGGACCGGCTGGGCCCATGCCTGACCATCGCCGTGGCGACGGGGATGGTGGGGGTGCTCAGCGGGATCACGCTCTCGCTGTTGCTCGATTGGCAGCCCGGCCCGTGCATCGTGCTGGTCATGACCGGCGAGTTCGCACTCGCGTGGTGCGCTGTCATGTTGCGCGGGCGCTCCATGGGGCCTGCGTTGAGCACCCCGTGACCTTGCTCATACCGGGGCTTCCGCAGGTGCGAGGTCGAGCGCCGCGGCCATCCATGGGGTGACCTCGATGTTGTCGATGAACCCGGGGAGGGTCTCGCTCCCTGGTCCAAGGGCCATGAGTTCGACAAAGTCGGACGTGTGGTTCGGGCTGACGAAACTGATGCCGCAGGCGTTGGCGAGCACGCCGCCCAGCGTGCAGGCGAGCGTGTTGCGTGTAAGGAAGCCGTCGGTCCGTTCCTTGGCGAGGAAGCGGCGCAGGTGAGCGGACTCAGACGACGAGAGCGCGACCCCGGTGGCGGCCTTGATGGCTGAAATGAAGAGGGCGTGCCTGTCGGCACCGGCGTCGGCCTTCACGGCCGCGGCGACTTCGTCGGTGATCCACTCGAACGAGTGCTTGCCTTCGAGCAGTCGAGGGAAAGCCGTGTTTCCATCCTTGCCGTAGAGCGTCAGGCCCGGGTTGGCGGTGGCGTGGTCGGTGGTCATGATTAGAAGGGTGTCGGTGCGGCCCCGCACCCATTCGGCGACCATGCCGAGCGTCTCGTCAAACTCGAGCTGCTCACGGAGAAGCGCGAACGCATCGTTGCTGTGGGCGGCGTGATCAACCCGGCCGGCCTCGATCTGCAGCACGAACCCCTGAGGGGATGCGCTCAGACGGTCAATCGCGGCCCGGGCCATGACCTGGAGCGAGGGTTGCGTGGGCGGGCGCTCAAGGGCGAAGGCAAGGTGGTTCTCGGCGAAGATACCAAGAAGGCGTCGGCCATCGACAGGTGCGGCGGCAAGCTCCGCCGCGGTCCGCACGGCAAGGACCTTTGGCTCCGGGCCCAGCACGTCGGCCGGGAAGTAGCGTGCGCCGCCGCCGAGCGCGACATCGATGCCCCGCGAGAGCAGTTGCGGCGCGATCATCGGCTGTTCGTCGCGGACTTTCTGGTTGGCGTAGAAACCGCCTGGTGTTGCGTGGGTGATCGTGGTGGTGGTGACGCATCCGACGCGGCGACCGCTTCGCGCGGCCCGCCAGAGGAACGGCGCCAGGGGCTTGCCGGTTGGATCGATGCAGAGCGAACCCTGATCGTGCTTGACGCCCGTGCTCCAGGCGGAGGAGGCGGCCGCGGAGTCGGTCACGAGCGAGTTCGCGGAGTGCGTGCTCTGGAGGGCTCGGCGGGTCCCCGTGCTGGCGGCGATGCGGGTCCAGTGGCTCGGCTTGCCTGTGGTGATGCGTGCTGCATGTTCGGCGATGGCGAGGGTGCCATTGGACATGCCATCGGAGACCATGAAGATCAGGTTGTGGGCCTTGGCGGTCTTGTGTCCGCCAAGTCCGGCGGGGCGAGGGTGGGCGAGCCCCGGGCGGCCCGCCACCAAGGCGGCACCAGCGGCGGTCGATGCGGCGAGGAACGCGCGGCGGGTCACGGTAGACTGATCCATGCTCCCATCGTTGGTGCGTAGCGACCGCGAGGTCGGTATGGAGAGGGTCCACCGCATCAAGTTCCCTTGATGCAGAGCGTGCTGGATGTGCTTTCTGCCTGCCTCAGAACCGGAAGGAGATGTTCAAGGCGAGAAAGGGCGCAGCGCGGGTGTGGTCCTCGGAGACCCGGTCGCCATCGGCATCGTCGAACCGATACTCCTGATAAACGACGGCACCGGCGCGGAGGGTGGCGTCAAAAGCCGCGGAGGGCGCGTAAGTGACCATGGCCCCGACCGGAACGCGCCGATCGCGGGCAACGCCGCCGGGGAGGAGGTTGTCATCCTCAAGCCGGTACTCGCGTGACTGGTAAGAGCCGAAGAGCCCGACGGACCATGCGTCATTCATCTTCGCGGTCAGGCGGACACCGAGTCTCTCCGTGACGAACTTGACGGTGGGGGAGACCTGCCACTCGATGCCGATGAGCGGGAGCACAAGAACGGAATCCTCAAGCCGCGAGGTGGCGGCGAGGCCGAAGCTCATGGCGAAGGTCTCGCAGAAGGCGTAGCGCACGCCGCCAAACCCGCCGCCGGTGAAGCTGTCGCCGAGGTCGGCATCGCTCTCGCCGGCAAAGGCGAAGACGCCGCCGCCAAAGACGGCCCACTCGGCGTTGATGGCGTGAAAGACGCTCGGCACGATGGCCGCGGCGTACGCATCGTCGAGGGGTTCGTCCGTCCCGGCGACGAGCGCGGTGGCGTTCTGAAAGTCGTAAACGCTGGCCTCGGCATCGAGGGCGAGGGAGAGTTTGGTGCGCTCACTCAGTGCGTAGCCGACCGTGAGCGATGCCGACGCTCGTGACACCGCAACCTCCCCCGGCCCATCGCGCAGGTCGCTGCGAAAGGCATGCGACCCGTCGAAGGAGAGGGTGGTGTTCCAGGGCGAAGAAGGTGGCCCGACGGCCGGGGCGTCATCGAGTGTGAGCGTGAGCGCGGTGAGTGCGGCGGCAAGGAGCATGCGGGCATGGTAGCGGATGGAGCGCAGGCCAACGTGGCTCCACGGCCCATGAAAAACGCCCGCGCGGCATTGAGCCGGGCGGGCGTTCTTTGATCAGTTCAATGCCGGATCATCCCGGCGTGGTGCTCAGTCCTTCTTGGGCTTCTCCGCCTTCTCCATGGCCTTCTCAGGCATGGGGAGCTTGAACTCCTTGAGGAGCGCATCGATCTTCTCGGCCTCCTCGGCAGGGTCGCCGGGGCGGAGTTCGTTCCAGCGAACGGTGCCATCGGGTGCCAGGATCGCGAGGTGAGGGATGCCCTTGACGCCGAAGTTGGGGTTGAAGCACGAGTCGTCGCTGAAGACGACCGTCCAGGTCATGTCCTTGTTCTTCATGAACTCAGTCATGAGGCCCATCTCCTTCGCGGCATCGTCCTTGCAGTCGATGCGCTTGCTGGGCTTCTCGGAGTAGTCCATGCTGAAGCCCTGGAGACTGGTGACGCCGACGATCTCGACCGGGAACCCCTGATAGCGGGCCTGGAGTTCCTTGATCTTCGGGAAGCTCGCGATGCAGGGGCCGCACCAGGTCGCCCAGAAGTCGAGCAGTACGACCTTGCCCTTGAGTTCCGAGAGCGACTTGGGCGAGGCGTTGGTGCTCGACCAGGTGAACTTGATCTCGGGGGCCTGGTTGTTCAGCAGTTCGCCGCGGGCCCATGCGCTCTTGGCGGACTTGGCGATGTCGCCGAGGCGCTTGGCCTTGGACTCGTCGGACTTGGTGATCTCGCCCTTGCTGGCGAGGGCCGCGCTGGCGGAGGCGGCGACCTTGTCGAGGAACTTGACGCGAGTGGCCTTGTCAAGGCCGTTGGCCTCGTCAGCAAGGCGATCGATGACCGCCGAGAGGCCCACGGCTGAATCGAAGGAGAGTTTGTTCGTGAGCAAGGGCTCCACGGCTTCAAGGACTTTCTGGTCCTTGACCACCGCCGCCGGGAGCGTGCCCAGCGAGCGGAAGAGGGCGTCGCCGTTGCTGGTGTTGACGAACTCCACCGCGGCCGGGTGCTTCAAGGCTTCAAGGACCCACGGGGCCTTGGCGGCCTGGGCGGCTTCAAACTCCTCGCGCGACTTGGCGGGGGCACCGGGGGCGAGCGAGATGCGCCAGAGTGCGGCCTGCACGCCCTCTTTGGTGGGGGCTTTCGCCAGTTCGGCGAGGCGCGGGGCGATCGCGGTCTTGGCATCGATGCCCGAGAGGAGGCCGCCCTTGAGCAGCATCTCGACCTGCGCGAAGGAGACCTCAGCGAGGGAGAGGCCCTTGGCGGCTTCCTCCGCGGCCTTGCGCTCTGCGGCGGCTTTCTCACCCGGCTTGGTCAGGCCTTCCGAGGCCTTCTTGATCGAAGCGATGGCCTCCTCGATCTGGGCGTCGGTCGGGGGGGCGGCTTGGAGCGGCGCCAGCGGCCCGAAGAAGAGGGGCGTGACAGCGATCGACGCGAGCAGGGCGTTCAGGCGAGCGTGCATCAGAAACTCCATTAGACGACAATTCGGTCTTGACGATCCGTCAGGGGATTGTAACGGCCGTTGGCCCCCTGGTGGCGGTGTTTTCCACTATTCGCCTGACCCGTTGATCCGGGGCCGGTCTCGGTGGCGGCGGATGAGCACCGAGAGGAGCGTGATGTCCGCGGGGGTGATGCCCTCGAGGCGGATGGCCTGCCCGAGGGAGTCGGGACGGAAGCGGGCAAGGGCCTGCCGCGCCTCGGTGCGCATGGAGGTGAGCCCCGCGAAGTCGAAATCGGTCGGGATCGACCGGCGCTCAAGGTCGGCGCTCGCTGCGGCATCGCGCTCGGCCTTGCGTGTGTACTCCGCATAGAAGTAGTTCGTGTGGACGGTGGCGACAGCCGCGGCGTCGCCCCCGAGAGCATCGCCAGCGAGCGTCCCGAGCATGGCGGGGGTGAACTCCGGCCGGCGGAGGGCCTCTGCAAGCGGCTTGCCGTCAAACCGCGAGACCTCGACAAACTGATCGAGCGCATCGATCGACCGCCGACGGCGCTCGTAGCGCTCAATCCGGGGCTGGCCGTACGTGATGCAGTCAGGATTCACGAGCCCGTAGGTGATGGCGAGGGGCGTCAGGCGGTCCGCGGCGTTGTCGGCCCGGAGGGTGAGCCGATGCTCGGCCCGGCTGGTGAACATTCGGTAGGGTTCCACGGGCGTCTTGGTCACAAGGTCATCCATCATGACCCCGATGTACCCGCGGTCGCGCGAGAGGATTACGTGCTCTTCGCCGCGGGCCGATCGCGCTGCGTTCAGTCCGGCGACGACGCCCTGAGCCGCGGCCTCTTCGTACCCACTGGTGCCGTTGATCTGGCCGGCAAGAAAGAGCCCCTCGATGGCGCGCGTCATGCAGGTCGCGCGGATCTGGTGGGGCTTCACCATGTCGTATTCCACCGCATAGCCGAATCGGAGGATCTCCGCACCTTCGCAACCGGGCATGCCGCGCACGATGCGTTCCTGCACATCGGCGGGGAGAGAGGTGGAGATGCCGTTGCAGTAGACCCAGTCGTCGCGCAGAGACTCCGGTTCAAGGTACACGCCGTGGCGCTCGCGCTCGGCGAACCGGACGACCTTGTCTTCGATACTCGGGCAGTAGCGCGGCCCGATGCACTCGATCTGCCCGCTGTACATGGGCGCGCGGTGCAGGTTCGCGCGGATCGCGTCGTGGATCTCCGGCGTCGTGGTCGTCATCCGGCAGTCCACTTGGCGCAGGCGTGGGAACGGCCACCCGCCCTTTCCGGAGAGATCGCTGAAGGGTGTCGGGACCGGGTCACCGAGTTGTTCTTCCAGCGATTCCCAGTTGATCGAACCCCGCCGAAGGCGCGGGGGCGTACCCGTTTTGAGCCGGCCGAGTTCAAACCCGAGGGCGTTCAGGGAACCCGCGATCCCGACCGCCGGCGCCTCGCCGTGGCGGCCGCCGGGGTGCTTGGATTCGCCGGTGTGCAGCAGACCGCGCATGAAGGTGCCCGTGGTCAGAACTACCGCAGGGGCGATGAGGTCGCCCTGCGGGGTGCGCACGCCGCGGATGCGCGAGCCCTGCACGAGGAGTGACTCGACGGTCGCCGCGACCACCACGATCTCCGCCCGGCTGGCGAGCAGGCGCTGCACTTCGTCGGCGTAGGCATGCTTGTCGCACTGGGCCCGCGGCCCGTGGACAGCGGGGCCCTTGCTGGTGTTCAGGACTCGGAACTGGATTCCCGTTCCGTCGGTGGCGAGCCCCATGAGCCCGCCCAGCGCGTCGATCTCGCGGACCATCTGTCCCTTGGCGAGGCCACCGATGGCCGGGTTGCACGACATGACGCCGATCTTGGCGGCGTCCTGCGTCACCAGCGCGACGACGCCGGGACGGCGCAGAATGTTCGCGGCGGCCCACGCCGCTTCCACGCCAGCATGCCCGCCGCCGATCACGATGACCTCAAATCGGTCGTTCACCGGTCGATCGTAGAAGCAGGCCCGGCTGGTGCTGGTTTTGGTGCGGGGAGCGGGCGGCGGGCGAGGATGTGATCAACCCCGGACTCAAGCACACCGAGACCGTTGCCGTCCGCCGAGGGCGGTGTGCCCGCGTTGTCTATTCCGTCGTTGCCAACCGAGTAGAGCGTGAAGGCATCCGGTCCATGGCGAAGGTAGCGGAGCGGGCCGCCCTCGATGGGGTCCTCGGGTACCGCATCGAGGAACCGGGGTACCAGCGCTTCGAGCGATTCTGGGTAAGACCCGTCGGCCCTGCGCGCGGATTCGAGAGCGATTTCAACAAGGATGCCGCGGCGAGTGAGGCGGTTGGGATCAGTTCGGCGGAACCAAAGGGAGGACGGTTCTTGCCAGAAACTCAGAGAGATGAGCGAGGGATCCGGTGGCACGACAGGGAAGGGGAGATCGATGGTGGGGGCATCTCCGGCGGCGATCAGCGGCGCGTAGACGGCGAGAATCTGGGCTCGCTGCTCCTCGAAAGTCCCGAGGCGGCCCTTACCGGCTTTCGCGAGGTCGATGAAATCGAGGCCGTTCAGCCGCCCAGACCACTTGCCGAAGCGCACGTTGTTGGGGTCGGAGAAGACTTGGGCGGCTACGTCAAGGGCAGAGAGTTGAGCGATCTCGAAGCTGAGGGCCCGCGAGAGCTCGAGCCGGTGTTTTCGCGACGACGCGGAGAGGGAATCGATCCACTCACCCGAAGGACGCCGGGCCGCCATGTCCATCGCGGCACGGAGGAACGCGGAGGCCTCTGCTTCATACTGACCGACAGAAAAGAGCGAACCGCCGTCGTGTCCATCCGCAAGCGCCGCGAGCCCCGCGTCCACTGCCTCCGCGAACAACCCCGCGTCGGCGGATGCATCGGCGCGGTTCATCAGCGCCACGCAGAGCGAGACGACGTTGGTCCGCGTCGTTTCTGACGCGTACGTGTAGGTCATGAGGGTGAGATCGCCGCCGACCGACGGTTCGGGCAGGGTCGAGACCCGCTGGCCGACTTCCCGCAGCGCGGATCTCAGTTCCGCGTTCAACGCTCGGTCCACGATCTGATTGATGGCGCTCAGGGCACCGAGGCGTTCCTCAGACGAGTGCAGTCCGTTCTCGGCATCGGCACCGGGCAACTTGGCGCGGCGAACAAACTCGGCGAGACCCGTCCCATAGAACGCTCCTGGGTCGTCGGTGCGGGCCGCGTCGCTCGCTTGCAGGATGAGCTTCTCCACATCAACCAATGCACCGAAACGGTCCCGCGGCACGTCGCGGGCCGGTATCACGGCGGTGTGCTTGCGTATCGCGGATTCGACGTCGTCCCGTGTGGGCCGGGCCGTCAGTGCGGCCTCGGCTTGAGTCCGCAGAGAGGCCTCTCGAATCCTCACAACGACGCCCAAGAGGATGATGGAGAAGCCGAAGATGACCAGCGCGAGCCGCCAGCGCCGCCGGCGGCGCGCGATCCTTGCAGGGTCAGGGTCGATCAGGAGGGCACGCTCGCTCGGCTGGTATCGCGATGAGCCATCGGGCCCCGCGGAGAGCTCACCCATCGCCGGATCAACGCGTACGCGACTGTCACACTCCGGGCATGTGACCGAGACATCGGCCCCGACAGGGAGGCCGATCAGGTTGTACGAACATTGGGGGCACTTGCCGCGCTGGTCGAAGATCCGACGGATCCTGCGGATGAGCAGCCGGTCGCGGATCAGGAAGACGCCCCAAAGGCCGGGGAGGAGGAACAGCACAGCAAAAAAGACTGTCAGCGCGATTTCGGCACGATCGGTCGTTACGGCTGGTACCAAACGCCTGGCACTCGTTTGGCCCAGAACCACGGCTGACCCGAGCACGGAGAGGCAGTACACAGAGCTGGCGAGAAAGAGAAGTGGGCCCTGAACAAAGCGCGACACCCAGCCCCTCCGGGCCGCCCGAACGAACCGAGCGCATTGGAAATCGTCGAACCTATCGAGTTCGGGAAAAGAACGGTATATTTCGGATCGGACGATCAGGCGCATAGATGTGGATGAGAGGATGCCCGGTCAACCGGAAGCGACATTCTTGCCCGTTCCGGGCGCGGTCGGGGGGAACCCTCCGGCACTACTGTATAGTTTGCCCAGACCGCCAAGAGACGCAGAAGTTTGCAGAGTGGCGGGCGACTCTCCACGCAGCGCGGTCGACCCGGGGGCACCTGCTGCTTGCCTGAATCCGCGCCCAGAAAAAAAACCGAGCATCCGCCCGAGAACGACCCGCGTATGGAAGCGACTCGGTGGGGACCGTTCGCGCTCTGGTTCCGCGCGAACGCCGGGTGGATGTTCGGCGAGGCGGATGATCGGGAGATCTGAGTTTGCGGGTTCCGAGGTCATGGCCGTTGGCGGGCAGTTGTTTCGACCAACAGTCGGAAGTTTCTCGTTCCCGAAGGCCCGCCCCTTTGTCTCACGCTGAAGCGTTGAACCTGTGTTCCAGGATGGGGACGCCGACGACCGCGACGAGGTCCCTTGAGCTTGGTGGGTGTTCAGACGGGCGTCATCATGGCGCAAGGATCGGAGCACGCAGCGGTAGCGGGCGGAGTTTGGGGAAGGTACGCTTCACCATTCTCCGGTCCGTCGATTGCCGGTGGGTCATACCACTGCGCAGTTGAATGGCTCGTGAGCGGGTGCCGGCGTTCCTTGCCGGCGTCAAGTCGGTTCGTGGGGAGCCCGCGTCACTGCGGGCGTGTGTTGTTGTATAGCCATTAGGCACCCGTGTCTCTCGCGTTTTTCGGCCAAATTGCAGTTCGATGAGTCTGGCCTGAATCGGATCGGCCTTCCGCGCCTCAGCCCCGCGACCCTTGATCAGACCTTCGGCGACCACATGCTCGGAAAGGGCATCGGGCGTCGGTCATCCAAGGCCAATGCGGCCGAACTCTTGAGTGCAGCAGGGAGCACGATTCAGCCCAAGGGGGTGGAGCAGCTCGAGGCCCGCCAACTGATGTTCGCCCTCTCGGCATCGCCCTACCTGACCGATCTCGCATCGTTCGGCCCCACCGGGGCAGGCCAGGCCGGCGGCTCCATCTCCTTCAACTACTTCGTGCCGGAGGTTCGCCGGCAGATCAACCAGTTCCAGGCCGGTGTCGCGGTCAATCAGAACTTTGACGCCGACTACCGCACCCTTGATGGCATCGTTCAGCCCGCAGGCCCGCTCTTCCCGAACAACACCGTCGCTCCGGTGCTCATCACCAGCGGCTTCAACTTCCGGGCCGTGGACGGCTCCACCACCGGCACGTTCGTTCAGGTTCGCCATTCTGGGTACGACGCCGCCGCGGCCGCCCTCTCGCCCAACTTCGTGACTGGGCAGTCCACCACCACGGGCTCGCAGTTCTTCACGGGCCTCTCTGACGATCAGCAGTTCAACTTCCGGCTTCCGACGGGAACCCAGACCTCGGTTGGCAACTTCCGCGCCATCGGTTTGTCGAGCATCCGTCAGTTCCAGTTCACGACGCCCAACTTCGTGGCGACAGAGGACTTCCAGGCGACGGCGGACGCGGCCCGCTATCCGACCCTCCCGCTTGCCAACGGCCGTGATCTTGACCCGCTTACGCAGCGCCAGGCGACTGCGCCGGGGTCCAACTTCCGGTTCGGGTATACCCAAGCCATTGCCGTGGGAACGCAGCCCGCACTGGTAGCATCCCTGAACCAGGGCGGTTCTGGCGGTGGTGGCGGCACGGAGCTCGCGACGCGCATCGGGCCGGGCATCTCCTCCGCGTCGATCTCCTTCGTTCAGTCGACGGACATCACCACGCTCCCCCCGAACAACGCCGTTCCCCAGCTTGGCGGCACCGGCGACAACGTGTACAACGAAATCGCGCGCCAGATGACGCGATTCCGTTTCCGCACCCCCGGCTTCTCCAGCACGGCGGACCTGAACAACGTGAACAACGCGCCGCGCGACGTGGTCGCCGGCGGCGAGGTCTTTGACCAGTCGTTCCTCTTCCTTGCCGGCAACGGCGCGTTCGGCGCCGGCACCCAGCCCCAGTTCGCGGTGCCCACCACCATGAACGCCAGCGGCTTCGAGCTTTCTGCGGCCCTGCAGGCGGCCAACTCGATCTCCGTTGGCTTCAAGACCGGACTGGCGACCACCGACCTGTCGCGCGTGATGACGGCGTTCTCCCTCCGCAACAACTTTGTCAACGGCGGCGGCGCGCTTGAGGTGCAGTTCGGCATCGAGCTCCGCTACCGCGGCACGGTCGTCCAGACCTTCAGCCAGGCCCAGCTCCAGGCCGCGCAGCTCGCCAGTGGTGTCATCAACCTCGCCCGCGCCACGGGCTTTGACGAGGTTCGAATCATCCGCGGCACCGGCGCGACCTCGCAGGTCCGCGTGGACGACTTCACCAGCTCCGGGCGCGGGCAGCTCGACCCCACGACCGAGATCCAGCTCTTCCGTGACGGCAACCAGGTCTCGACCGTGACGGCGGCGAACCTCGCCGCGGGCGCGGTGGCGACGCCCCGGCCCGGCGCCCAGAACCTGATCCCCGGCACGGAGTACAGCTTTGACTTCGCCGCCGGATTCGACGAGGTCCGCTTTGTTCACAACGCCGCTGGCGGTTTGGCCGGTTCGGGCATCATCATCGACGACATCCGAGCCCAGTCGCAGGGTGCGCTCGACGCCGGAACCGTGGTTGAGCTGCTCCAGCAGGGGCGCGTGATCGATACCTTCACCGCGGCTGAGCTCAACACCAACACCGCCACGCCGACCCCGCCGAACCCGGCGCAGGTCGCCAACGGCGTGACTCCGAACATTGTCCTCGGCCAGATCGGGCGTGTGGAGATTGCTGGCGCCCTCCCCGGGCCCGGTGACCGTATCGATGAGAACCTCTCCACATTCCGGTACTCAATCGGTCGGCGCGACGACGTGAACACGCCGACCAACGAATCGGCGGTGGGGACCTTTGACCAGATCCGCATCCGCCGCGACGGTGCCGTGGGCACGGACGACGCGGGCGTGATCATCGACGACGTGAGTGCACTGCAGCCCCCCGGCCGCTTCAACAGCTTCAACCAGGCGCGCGTCCGCACGGCGCAGGTGACGTTCAGCGGCCTTGATAACGACATCTTCGGCGGCGCTGGCGACCCGGTGACGGCCAACAACGGCCGCCTCCGTGGTGCGAGCGCCATTGAGACGTTCGGCCCCAATGTCGCCAACGGCATCCTCACGGCCGACTCGCTCCTTCTCACGCCCAACACCACGCGCCTGAACATCAACCTCGCGGGGTATGTCCCCGCAGCGCGGCCCACCATCGCCGCCAGCGATGAGACCAACTCGCTTCAGGGGACGCTCGACGGGGCCCAGACGCTTTCGTTCTCGTTCCTTGATGAGCGCGGCAATGCCCGCCCACTGATCAACTTCGCCTTCACGACCACCCCCGGCGGCACGCTCGACGACGGCACGCAGGTCGAACTCCTGCGCAACGGTCGAGTTGTCCGTCTCTACACGCCGGCGGAGATCGCGGGTGCCGCGGTGCAGTTCGCGAACCCCGACCCCACCGCCCCCATCTCGCAGGTCTTCCTCTTTGACACCACCACAAACGCCAGCGATCAGGATGTCGATTCGGCCTTCAGCGAGTTCGACATCGGGTTTGAGCAGGCGATCCTGAACCTCGGCGCGGCCTTCGACACCGTGCGCATCTCGCGCGTCGGCGCTGCGGGCACCGATGCCAACGGGATCGACATCGACCGCGTCACCGGGTACACCCCGGCCTTGACCGAGTTCTTCGACCTTTATGGTCGCCCGGTGTATCCGACGGCCCGCGTCACCGCCGCCACCGGCGTCCTCCCCTATATGCTCGGCGACAAGCAGGACGACGGCGTCCCCGACTTCAACGACGGCATCGGCCGCATCGTGCTGAGCAACACCCAGACCCCGCGGAGCCTCGTGGGCCAGGTCGCGGCCGTCGGCAACAACACCTCGAATCTCACCATCTACGGCGCCGTTCCGGTCGCCTATGACGAGCCCACGGACGCGTTCGGCTTCACCATCCCCAACAGCCGACTGGGCAACTTCAGCGAGATGGAAGGCAACGACCGTTTCGGGTACTTCATCCGAAACACCAACGACGAGAACGGCGTGGTCTTCGGGCTCCCGCTCGGCACCGGCTCGGTCGTCATCGGTTCTCCCTTTGTGCGCGACAACCGCGACCCGATCCTCTACCACGGCATCAACCCCGGTGCGCCGATCGCGATCGCGCTCCCCTCGTCGTTCCCCGTGCAGCGCGGCATCGGCGGCGCCTTCGCCGCCCGGACCGGTGGCGGCTTCTTCGATGAGAACTTCAACAACGCCGGCCCCGGTCCCGCACCGCAACAACTCATCGCCGGGCCTCCGTTCCGCCGCATTCCCGTCAACTTCAGCGGCCAGCCCATCGAGAACCAACTGGTCAATAACCCGCTGGTGCTCACGCCCTTCGGGTTCCTTGTGCCCAACGCCGCGCCCGATCCGGCCCAGTTCCAGGGCATCTTCTCGGCCGACGGCCAGTCGGTCGGCGATATCACCGTCCACGGCATCGTCCATGGCAACTCGCGCATCGGTGGCTCCGCCCGTCGCTTCGCCGTTGGCTATCTCCCCGGCAGCGTGCAGGTGGATGGTGACGTTGGTCTCTTCTCTGTCGCCTCAGACGCTGGCGCGGTCTACATCGAAGACTTCGCCACCGGCACCGACGACGGCCCGGGCCAGAACCTTCCGCTCGAGGCGACCGGCAGCCGCATCACCATCAGCGGCGCGGTCCGGCAGATGCAGTTCGGGGCCCGCAACCTCGCCACCGTCTCGGTGCTGAACGACACGCGCAACCCCAACATCTCGCACCTTGACTTCGTCCGTTATGCCGAGCTTGAGCAGATCCTCGGCATCCAGCCCGGCAACAACATCGAGGCGGGGTTCAACAACGCCTCGCTGAACGCCCCGCTTGGCGGCGGTCGCGCGGCGGTGCCGTACGGCAACGGCGCATATCGCAACGACACACTCGCGGGCGCCGAGTACATCGGCAGTGCGATCTCGAACGTGGTGGTCAACGGTTCAATCGGTGCGCTCGATGCGATCTCGCCCCAGGACATCACCGACATCTATGCCTTCTCCGCCAATGCGGGCCAGCGCGTCACCGTGAGCGCGGCCTTCTTCCCGCCGCCGGCCTCGACCCAGGCCTCGCTTGAGCGAGCGGTCGTGCGCATCGTCAACGGCGCGGGCCGTGTCGTGGCGAGCAACCAGTACTCCTTCCTCTCCCCCGGCCGCACGCCCCAGACCCCCGTCTCCGTCCGGCTCAACTTCACGCCCAGCACGACGGATGTGTACTACATCGTCCTCGTCACCGATCCACCGGCGCAGGGCGCCGCGCCGCGCAACCCGGAACTGACGTATCAACTCTCGGTCGCGGGCCTCGCCACCACGGGCGTTGGCTCATACAAGAGCGGTGCCAACACCCAGGCCCTGCTCGACTTCCGCGGCGATGTCGGCTCCATTCGATTCGGGGCCGGGTTCGTCAACGAAGCGGGCCTGGATATCAGCCCCGCCAACATCGTCACGCAGACGGTTGAGGACGACGCGACCTTCCGCGGCTTCCGCAACACCACGATCAACGCCGGCGGCGTCAACACCTTCATCAGCGGCACGATCACCAACGGTAACTTGAACTTCAGCGGGAACTTGCGCAATGTGCTGATCAACGGTGATCTGCGCGGCACCACGTTCAACATCGGCGGATCGGTCGGCACGTTCCGGGTCACCGGTGCCATCGCGGGCGACTCGATCTCCGCCAATGCGCCAGCCCCGGCCGCTCCGGTGGTCATCAGCACCGGCACAGCAGGTGGACCCGGCAACATCGGCGAGTTCTTTGTGGATGCCTTCATTGTCGGCACTCGCTTCACGCTGAACACCAGCGACCGTTCGACCATCGGGCGTTTCGTGACGCCCCGTGTCGCCATCGGCGCTCCGCGCATCAACATGGGCATCGGGTCAGACATCCGCTTCGCGGATATCGGGCAGATCACCGTTGGCTTCGAGAACAACTCCCCGCCTGTGGCGGATGCCTTCCGCATCATCCCGTTCGACCAGACGTACAGCATCACCGACGACTCGGGCGCGATCTATAGGCTCAAGATCGACGGCGGCGCGGCTGGCGCGGCGGCGTCATTCCTTCGCATCCTTCAGTTGCCCGTCCAGGGCAGTCAGGGTGTCGCAATCGCACGGGTTGAAGCGACCCTCGCGGGCGGTGCATCCCTCCGCATCACGGGCGAGACGGCCGGTGTGGTCTCCATCGGCCGCATTGTTGTCGCCGGCGGTGATCCGCGCACCAGCACCATCTCCCTTGGCGGCAACGCCGAAATCGATGTCTTCCGCATCGAGGGCGGGAACCTGAACGCGATCAACAACTCGACGCGCGGGGGCGACATTGTGCTCGCCGACGTGGCGTCGGTGAACACGGTGAGCATCCAGTTCGGCAACCTCGGCTTCACGCAGGACCTGCTCAACGCAAACCGCCAGGGCGTGGAGCTTGGTCTTGCGCTCGTGGATGCGCTCGCCGCCGGGGCTCCCGTCGGCTCGCCCATCCAGATTCCTCTCAATGTCCTGAGCGACCTGATCGGCGACGGGATGGCGGGGGTCGAGATCCCGCTCGTGGTCGATCCGAACCAGCAGGCAAACCAGGACGCGACGCTCGAGGACATCGGGGCACCGATCCACTCGATCATCGGCGGACTCGTGGTCCGCTCCGGCAGCGTTCAGCGCATCGCCGTGTCCGGTGCAATCGGCGATGTCCTTTTGCAGGACCCCGCGGGCAACCTGATCTCCTTGACCGCCAACACCGACGCCATCACGGCGCCCGGCTCGTTTGACGGTCTCCGTGGCGTCATCCAGGCCAACAACATCGGCACCATCGATGTGGGCGACGGTCTTGTCGGCTATGGCGATGGTCCGTTTGTCGATGCAGGCATCTTCGCCGCCGGCACCATCACGCGCATCAATGGCGGCAAGCGCTACGCGGGCGTGACCATCCGTGGCCTCATCATCGGCACGGGCGGTATCGCCTCGATCGACCTTGAGAACGGCCTCTTCGACGGCGCGTTTATCGCCGCCAGTACCTGGGACTCTTTCTGGTACTCCGCCCGGTTCACCAACCGGCCGCAGCTTGACGTGCGCGATGCCCCCATCGACACCGGCACGATCAACAACATCCTCGGCACGAACTCCGCCATGTTCCGGACCACGGTCTTCGGAACCACCATCAACAACGTCCAGCTTCGCGGTGCCGGGGGTATCTTCGACGCCTCCACGATCGACGCCCGCGGTCTCGTCGGCATCGGCACCGTCAGCGCCGCGTCGTACCGCAACTCCACCATCGGCGGCGAGTCGCTCGAGTACGTCCAGTCCCAGATTCTCTCGGCCGCCAACATCGCCTCCGTCAGCGCTGTCGGCGATATCCAGGACCTTTATATCGATGCCCAGGGGTCGGTGACCAGGTCGATCTCAGCCCGCAACTTCACCCGTCTGCGCACGCAGATCGACGGCACCACCGCCAGGATCACGACGGTGAACGACGTTCGGTCGAGCGAAATCGTGACCGGTCGGCTGACCAACTTCACCATCGGCGGTGACCTGCGTTCAACCACGGTCAACGTCGCCGGTCGCGTCGATTCCCTCACCGTCCGCGGCGATGCCACCAACGTGAGCATCACCTCGTTCGGGCCGGATGGTCGCATCAACAAACTCACGGTCGGCGGCGATCTGACGGGCCTCGTCTCCAGCGACGGTCCGATCACCACTCTCACCGCCGGCGGCGACATCCGCGGCACGGTCCGCACCACTGATCCGCAGGACGGTAACGTCGGCACGATCCGTGCTGGCGGCGACCTCGCGTCGTCCATCCTCATCAACGGCAACGCCACCAGCATCACGGCCGCTGGCAGCATCGGCCGCCAGCCCGTGGTGGGCTCGGCCGATCGCGACATGGTCGTGATCACCGGCAACCTCGCGACTTACTCCGCGGGCGGACAGATCTACGCCTTCACCCGCGTCAACGGCAGCGTCACAGGCACGATCGCCATCGGTCGCGTTGTGGCGCTCCCGGGCAGTGACCTCGTGTCCACCTCCACCTTCGATGTCTTCGGAAGCATCGCGGGCTTCAACATCAACGGTGACTTCAACGGCACCATCATCAGCCACTCCGGCGGAATCGGCTCCATCCGGATCACCAACGGCTCCTTCCGCCGCGGCAGCGACGTCGCGAACCCCAACCGCATCGAAGTCCGCGACGGCAACCTCGGCACGCTCACCATCACCAACGGCTCGCTCTTCGGCAACGTGTTGGCGATCGATGGATCGATCGGCACGATCACTGTCACCGGCACTGGCTTCGGCGATATCGGCATCAACCCGGATCGCTCGAACGCCACCGCCACGGGCGACGGCTTCCGCAACCAGCTTCCCCCGGGCGTCGCGACCAGCGCTGGCCTTGATGGTCCGACCATCAGCGCCACGCTCGATGTCGGCACCGTCAACGCTTCGGGCGGCGTGTTCGAATCGTCCATCCTTGCGGGTCGCAACGTCAACACCGTGACGGTGGGGGCGAACGGCATCCGCAACGATGCCGCCACCGGCGCTGCTGTGTTCGGCAGCGTCATCGGTGCGGGCGACCGCGTGAACGCCGTGAATGTCACGGGCCCCGCAGCGGGCCTTCGCGTCATCGGCGGGCTCACCTCGCTGGGGACCGACGGCCTGGCCGGCGGCACCGGTGCAGGGACCGACACGATCAAGTCCGGCTCGGTCGGCAACCTCAACTTCCGCGGCGGGACGACCAACGTCACCGTCTCGGCTGGCGTTGATGCTGGTGCGGACGGTTTGTACAACACCGTGGACGACACCGCCGCGGCGGGCCTCTCCACTGTCGGCCTCGTCACTGTCACGGGCGGCGCGGCCGTCAACACGACGGTCTCGGCCGATACGGCTTTCGGCACCGTCAGTGCAGGCGTCGTCACGACCCGAGTCAGCGCACAGTCCGATCCCCGCGTCTACACCGGCGCCACCGCCGGCGCAGGGATCACTGCCATCACGACCGGCGTTCCCTTTGACGCGCTCGTGGGCGTCGATATCGCGACCATTCGCTTCACCGGCGCGGGTCAGGCCCGGGCCGCGTATGACGCGGTCAACCGCCGCGTCATTCTCTTCTCGGCCGACGGCTCGCCCGTCACCGTGGCCAACATCACGATCGAGAGCGGATCTGCCGCGCTCACCAACCTCCTTGTCGTCACCACCGATGACGTCTCGGTCGGCACGCTCGACATCCGCGTCCCCCTCCGCGGCACATCGTCGGTGTATGTGGATGGCAATATCGCGACCTTCCGCCTGAACAACGTGACGGCGACGGGCGGCTTCGGTGCCGGTGGTGATATCGCCACGACGGTCATCGGCGCGCCCGGCACGACGGCGAACCCCGCCCCGGCCAACACGCTCCAGCTCAGCGCTCGCTCCTTCAACACCCTCACTGTGAACGGCGACTTCGGCACAGGCGCGACTCACCGCATCGATGCCCTCTTCGCTGGCACCATCACCATCAACGGTTCCCACCGCGGCATCGTGAGCGTCACCCGTGACATCACGAACTTCACGGTCAACGGCGGCATCGTCAATGGCCGGGTCCGTGCTGGCGGCAGCATCGGCGCGATCAAGGCCACCTCCGCCACGTTCGCCCGCGTCAGCGCGGCGGGCAACATCAACAGCATCGCGATCAACGGCAATGTGATCGACTCGCCCTTCCTTGCGGGTGTTGACCTCGGCACCGATGGCACCTTCGACGGTGCGGGCGCCGCGGCCGACACGGTCTCCGCAGGCAACATCGGCACCGTCTCCATCCGGGGCAACTTCCAGCGCTCGGATGTTGGTGCCGGCGTGCTCCGCGGGGCCGACGGGTTCCTGAACACCGGCGACGACCTGGTGGCCGACGGTCGCTCGACGATCGGCACCGTGTCCATCACGGGCACGCTCGTCGGTTCCAACTCGGGCAGCCAGCGCTACGCCATCATCTCGACGGGCGGCAACGGCCTGGCCAGATCCGGCAACCGTGTCATCGCGGCCGACAATCTCGGCAACTTTGGCTCGGTCGTGACGACGGTGGGGAACAACCCCCTTGTTGTCACCGACCTGCGTGTCTTCCAGCAGGGCGAGAACCGCTACCGCGCCCGCATCAGTTTCAACCAGGGCGTGACCGAGTCCACCGTCGCCGCCGCGCTGTCGATCAGCCATGTCCGGCTGATCAACGGTGTGGAGACGCTCATCAACCTCACGCAGACTGTGGACTACACCTTCCGCTACGACGCACCTTCGCGTTCGATCCTCATCGACTTCGCCCAGTCGATCATCGAGGCCGACCTCGTTCAGGACACGCCCTCGGACACCGTCCCCGGTCCGGGCATCTTCCGCTTCAACCTTGACGCGGGCGCTCTCCGGGGCCAGACGGCCAACACCGGCCTTGACGGCAACAGCGACGGCATCTTCACCGGCATCACCGACGACTACTCGGTGGACGAACTCGTGGGCGATGCGGGCGACCGCATCTTCAGCGGCACCGGCAACTCCCTCGACGGCACGCTGGTTCCGTTCTATGGCCCCGTCTCGCTCGACGCGCTCCTTGACGACAACCGCAGCAGCGGCGACGGCATCGCCGACACCAACCGCCTCTACACCGTCCGCGGCTTTGCGGGCGACCACCCCAACCGCAACCCCACGTTCTTCGATAGCGGCAGCGATGTCGATGTCTACACGATCTCGCTGCGTGCCGGCCAGATTCTCCGCCTCGGTGCCATGCAGGGCGAGGCCTTGGGCCTCGGCCGCGCACTCATCACTTTCGACGATCAGGCGCTGGTAGACAACCAGGGCAACGCCGCGAGCAGCGCACAGCTTCAGCAGCTTGCGAACCCCGACCCGAGCTCCACCGACACCGCTTATCTCGTCACCGTAACGGGTGTCTACAACATCGTGCTTCTGCCCAACGTGGCGGACCTCCTCGAGTTCAACCCCTTCGGCGCCTTCGCCGCGAGCGACCCCACCACCGTCACCAACAACCAGCCCGGCCAGGGCACCAGCGGCAACTACGCCTTCACCGTGCAGATCTTCGACGATGGCGACAGCGGCTTCTACGCCGCGAACGCGGTTTCGACCGCGGCACCGGCCGCGCTTGCAACCCGCGATGACTTCGCCGGCGACGACATGATCTATGGCACCGACGACGATCTCCTCGTTGTCAGTCTGCCCGATGTCAACCCAGCCAACCCGAACTTCATCTACCAGCTCTACCTCGGTGCCGACGGCCAGTTCGATACGGCCGACGACGAGTTCCGTGGCTCCAACGGTGTCGGCTTCTACGTCGCGCAGACCGCCGGTGTGGATGGTCAGATCGGTACTGCCGACGACGTCCAGACCATCTCGAACAACAACCTCACCACGCCCGCACCGGTCGATCCCGATGGTGCCGGCCCGCTCCTGGCCGTGCCCGTTCCGCAGGACTTCGCCGGGGTTGACAACACCCTCGGCACGATCGATGACCTGCGGACCGTGACCCGCACCTCCACCCGCGGCGGCGACTTCACCTTCCGGCTCTTCGCGGGCCCCAACTTCGACTTCAACTCCGCCGACGCCATCGTCCGCGGCACCAACGGCGCTGGGATCACCGTCAGCCGCTCCAGCGGGGCCGACGGGCTCTTCGGTGGCGGTGATGATCTCCTCCGCAACTCCAACGACGCGGGCGACGGCGCC
>JBQTIJ010000455.1:0-4362 GCA_052388255.1 Phycisphaerales bacterium | reverse complement strand
CTGACGCGAGAATCACGACATCCACCCCGCTCGCGATCACCTTCTTGTACGCGTCGAAGCCCGCGAACACCCGATCCGCTGGCACCTTGGTCCGCTCCGCATCGTGCTTCTGCAGTTCGCTCAACGACCCGTCGAGGCGGTCCTTGAAGAGATCACCAAGAGCCCAGATCTCAACATCCGCCGACGACTCCAGAATGTTCACCGCCGCGCCCGTCCCGCGCCCCCCGCACCCGATCACCCCCACCTTCAGTCGAGGCCCGGCTCCCGTGACGCCATACGCCCGCGGCAGACTGCCAGCCGCCGCGACCGCCGCCAGCGCGGCACCGGTCTTCATGACGTCACGGCGAGAAAACTGCGATCGCTCAGCGGTGGACATGCAGGGCTCCATCAAAAGAGGATGTGGCGGTCAGGGTGGAGTGTACCACACGCACGGCGCGGGCTCGCGATCGGCCGTGGCCACGGAAACACGCCGCGGAGGGCCGCGCGGGCTGGCAACAGCGGGTTGGAGGTGGACCGACAAGAGCGGCCCAGACCATCAAAGTCGGCCGATCCGGTACGATCAAACGCGGGCGAAGGGAGTCGAACCCCTAACCTTCTGATCCGTAGTCAGATGCTCTATCCAATTGAGCTACGCCCGCCAGAAGGGCACAACACTAAGGGACCTCAAAGCCCCCGGCAAGTCCGGCGCGGGAACTCCCCCGGAGTTCACGAGGATCGAGCCCTGCAAAGCACACGGAGAACCGCATCAGCGCGGGTTGTACAGACCGGCCGTGCCGGATTCCAGCCGCGAGCCGCGGAACTCACGATCGAACTGGTCTGCAAAGTCCGCCTCGTTGATCTCGTCCTCAACGATCGTCGGCAGGACCGACTGCGTCCACCGCAAGGCGGCGCTCGCGAGCGTTTGGCCCGAGGGCACGGGGCCCTGCCCGGGCTGCCCGGGAACCGTCGCGCGGGCTGCCGGCGCGGCTGGCATGGGTGCGGCGATCGCCAAGAGATCTGCCAGTGTGCTTGCCCGATCCTGCGACGGAACCGTGGTCCGCATGAAGCCCGAGAGCGCGGCCGAGGCCGCCGCGGTCATACGGCCAGCGTTGTCGATGGTCGATGATTCTGCGCTCGCGCGACCGCCGCGCCCCATGGCGTTGACAAACGCTCGCGACGCCGAGGGGTCAGTCGCTGCAATGCTCGGGCGGCCCGAAAGCGCCTCCAGCCCACCATCCATGAGCCACCCGCCGAAGGCGAGCGTTCCGATGCAGAGCACAGCCGCCGCACCCACTCGAAGCGTGCGGCGGAACAGCCGCGCACGCTCGCCCACAAACGGCCGATGGGCATGCACGCGCGAGAGGATCGACGCCGAAAGATCGGGCGTACCGCCTTGCGACTCGCCGAGCGAACCCAGGAACGCATCAACGTCAATCCGATCCGATGACGCCGGAAAGGGATAGTTCCCGTTCCGCGGCCCACGTCCTGCATGATGGAAGCGATCGTGACTCACGCCAAGATCTCCCGCACGCGCGGAGCCAGGACTTCACTCGCCTCAATCGCCGCACGCATGCGGGCCCGGGCCCGGTGCAGGTGACTCTTGATCGTTCCTTCAGGTTGATCGAGGTAGGCCGAGATCTGATCGATCGGCCAATCCAGTTGATAGAACAGGATGATCGCTTCGCGCTGGTCGGCGCTCAGTGCTGCAAGCCCGGTTTCAATAGCGCGGTGGGTGTCCTCGCAGGATTCACTGCTGAAGATCGGCCGGAGCGGTGCGCCGTCATGGAGGCGGTGGGCGGGCGCGGTCGCCACAAAGTCCGTATCAAACGCCGGGGTCAACCGCTGGTTGGCGTTCACATACAGCCGTTTGGCGATCGTGAAGAGCCATGTCGAGAACCGGAAGCGGTTGTCGTAGCGCTCAAGGTGCGTCAGTGCCCGCACGAACGCCTCCTGCACCACATCCTCCGCAACCTCGGGCTTGCCGATGATCCGGAGCATGAAGGCATAGAGCGACGGCTGATGAGCCCGAACCAGCGCTTCCGCGGCGGCACGGTCGCCGTCCAGCACTCGCGCGATCAGGATGCGTTCCTCGCGGGCCGTCATCGAAGCGAGTATACCGCGCGTTTTGGGAGCGGTTGCCCGTGGGGCTCCCCTCTGGAGCTTGACCTCCACCAATCGCGTTCGCTTTTTGGAAGGGTTCCAGGTAGCCAAAACCGCGCCCAGGCCTTTCGGGCCGGGGGGCGGTTGTGTCGTGTCACTTTGGGGAATCGGGTATTGACATTCCGGCTGAGCAAAAAACTTGGTCAGGCGGCAGCCCGCTTGGGCTTGTTGCGGTTCTTGCCCACCGTCCGCTGACCGGCCGAGGCACGCCGCGCGGGGTCGCGCATCAGCACATCAACGATCTCGAGCGGCCCTTCCGCCCAGACATCAGCGCCGACTTCTTCAGCCAGCCCCTCGGCCCGGTTGAAGACCCCGCCGCCGACCGCGATCTGAAGGTTCGGGCAGGCACCGATTTCGCCGAGCGTATCGACGAGGGCCCTGATGTTGGGAAGATCAGCAGGACTGCTCGCGAACATGAGCAGCACATCGGGCTTTGATTCGTTCACCCGGGCCAGGATCTCGTCGTTGGCGATACCGCCGCCCGCGAAACTCACGGTAAACCCATAGGTTTCCAGCAGGTCGACCGCCATCTGGCCGCCCATCTCGTCCGCTTCTGAGGGGCCGCACGTGCAGAACACGGTCCGTCCGATCGGCGCCTGGAGCTTCAGCCGCGCGGAGTTCTGGTCCACCAGCATCCGGAGAAGCCGGGTGGCGGTGTGGTGCGCGAGTGCCGCGAGCTGGTCAGTCCGGAACATGCGGTCAATCCGCTCGTAGACCGGCCAGAAGAGTTCGGTGATCAGGTCTTGAGGCGTGAACCCGCCCTCCACCTGCTTCTGCACGAACATGCGAGCCGCGGGCCGGTCGCCGCTGAGGAGGATCTCGAAGAAGTCCTGCTGGATAGTCTCGAATTCCATGTTTCAAACCCTCCGGGCACTTGGCCCGCTCGTCCGAGCCGGGGTTCCACCGGCACTCGGGCGACAGATTGAAGAAGGCCGCGGATCCTCACACGGCCGTGTTTGCGATGCGTGGGTGATCGGAATCGCCTTGGCCCTTGCATGAAGGTGGACCGCCTCACTTCGCAGCGGCGCAAGAACAGTCAGATGCGCCGTTCCCGCGCACAGAACCCCGCATGCCGCTTGCATCGCTCACCCAAGGCGCCATCACAGAACAGTCCTCGCGCAGTTCCTGCACCGTGGCACGACACCAGGGCCACCCCGCGCGGGCTGGGCGCAAGTCGCGCGCCCATGGGATGGTCACCAGACCATACCAACCCCAACCAGATCGCGAGCCACGTTCGCTCGTCGTTCGTCGGTACGTCCACAAAGAAAAAAACGGACTCTCGCGAAATGAACTGGAGTTTCCGACCCCCGCGCCCTCGCTCAGGGAGCGAACCAGTTCTCCCGTGGCAGGAAGGTGTATTCGGGCGTGGTGTTCACAACGCCCTGCGGCACGCGAAGGAGTGTTCCCACGTGCCCATCAGCAAACACAAGGTTCGCCGCAACATCGGGGCGCTTGTACCAGCGCAGGCCCCGGTCGGCATCCTCCTGATAGTTGTAGATCGTGTGCGATCCGATGACCCATGTCTTCGTGGGCGTCGCGATCAAGGGCATGCGCCCGCCCGCAAGCGGCACCAGCGTCGCGGCCTGTTCTGACTGCAGCCCATGGTCGTTGAGCGTGTAGCTCGACCCCAGCAGGTCGTACATCGAGTTCACCCGCCCGATGCCCGGGATGTTCCCGCCCTCGTCGCAAGGCGACGAGAAGGCCTCGATCTCAAAGGGATCGGCCGACGAATCGGGGGGAACCTCGCCCGTCAGCACGTACTGGTTCAAGGGCCGCCGCTCCGCGCCATACTCATTGATCCCGTAGGCCGGCAGCGTTCCCTTCTTGCCGCCAAAGAGCGCCCCGATGTTCACTCGAACAGGTCCAAGGTTGATGCGCACCTGCGGCAGCGCGTCCCGGTTCGCATCCGTGTACTGCTGCAGCGCGATGCTCAGTTGCGCGAGCCGCGTAGAGCAGGCCACCGCGCGGGCCGTTGATCGCGCCGATGAAAGCGCCGGCAGCAGCACCGCCATCAACAAGGCGATGATCGCGATCACCACCAGCAGTTCGATCAGCGTGAAGGCCTGCTTTAGGCTCCAGCTGGTCACAGGGGTTGTTCTTGTTCTTTTCATGGTTTTGCGGGGTTTGTTGGGTTTTCGTTGAAGGAAATCAGCCCGGCTTCGGGGAAATCACTGGTTCACCAGCTTCACCTTGCCCGTGGCGGGATCGTACACATACTTCTTG
>JBQTIJ010000454.1:0-4861 GCA_052388255.1 Phycisphaerales bacterium | reverse complement strand
CGAGGGTCCACAAGGCCCGGCATCTCGCCCGCTGGTCGTTCATGGCCGACCGCTCCTGATGTCCTGCGCGTTCAGCGATTCTCAACCACGATCATCCCGAGCAGTCTCCCGTCGTTCTCCAGTTGTGCAAGGACCACCTTGTCCGGCAGTTCCGTCGCGAAGAACCCGCCGGCGCGGAATCCGTCGCCGTAACGATCTTCAAAGGAGCGCAGGTCAAGCGTCATGCTCTGCCCCACCTCAAGGCCATCGATCGGCCGACTGAACCACTGGTTCAGCCACAGGCGCGAGGGGCCGAAACTCCGGGCCGTGGTGTTGGTGAATCGCACCTCGGTCTCGTCGCGAAAGACCTGTATGTCCAGCACCTCGCTCTGCTGCACCTCCGGGTACATCGCCCCGTCGCCGACCTCGCCCGATCGCAGCGACCGCGCACACCCGCAGAGCGTGGCCACCCCGAGCACCAGGAGAAGGCGGGCGAGGGTGCGATGCGCGGTTCGTGTGGTGGTGGGCATGGGGGTATCGCGGTGGGGGGAACGGCGGAACGGAAAGGGCGAGAAAGCGGCGAGCAAGCGGCGAGCAGTGGGCGGCGGTGCTTCGGACTGTGCAAAACCAGCGCGGCCATGCCCCGGGGGCAGCGGCCACGGTCGCTTATCATCCGCTCCATGTCGTGCCATGGCAACAACGCGACACCCCCTTCACCCGCGATCGCCCCCGGCGGCGAGGGGATCAACGTGGCCGATGTTGCCCGCGCGATCGGCCGTTCGGGCATTGATCCGCGCGTCCGGGCCATCCTTCCTTCCCTTGATGCGCCCTTCTTTCAGGCCGGGCTTGCCGGGTATTCCGATGCCGCCATGCGCATCGTCGCCCGTCGCCACGGTGCCCCGTTGTGCGTGACCGAGGCACTCCTTGACCGCATGCTCCTTGGCGGCGGCCGCGGGTTTGACAAGGCGGATCTTGCCCTCCAGGAGCGGCAACTCCTTGACGAAAACCTCCCCTGCGGGCATGAGGACCACCCCCTCGTTGGCCAGATCATCGGCGGCGATGCGGACGAGATGGCCGCGGGCGCGATCAAGATGATCGAGCAGGGCCGCCGCCCCCCGCGCCAGTACCGCGACCTTGCCTATGGCGATGGTTGCGCGCCCACCTACGTGGACACCCGCTGGGCCCCCGCACCCGCAGAGGCCGGGGTCGGCAGCCCCGGTGCCCCCGCAGTCGAGCGCACGTTTTCGATGATCGATGTCAACCTCGCCTGCCCGGTCAAGAAGATCGACCGCAAGTCCCGCGGCGGGCACTGGCTGACCGACCCCGCCGGCGCGCTCGAGATCCTCCGCGCCGTCCGCAGCGCGGTTCCGCCTGAGATTCCCTGTACCGTCAAACTTCGCCGGGCCTACGACGACACGCCGGAAATGGCCCGCAACTTTGAGGTCATCTTCGCTGGGGTGTATGAACTCGGCTACGCCTGGGCCACCGTCCACGCGCGCACCGTTGAGCAGCGCTATATCGGCCCCTCGCGCTGGGACTTCCTCCGCGGCTTGGTCTCGCGCTACCCGGACCGTCCTGTCTTTGGCTCCGGGGATGTCTGGGGCGTTGAAGACATCTTCCGCATGATCGCGTACTGCGGTGTCAGCGGTGTCAGCGTTGCCCGCGGGGCCATCGGCAACCCCTGGATCTTCCGCCAAGCCCGCGACCTGATGGCGGGCGACCCTGCCCGTGCTCCGACCCTCGCTGAGCAGGCGTCGGTTCTGCGCCAGCACTTTGACCTTTCGGTCGCCCTCCACGGCGAACGAGCCGCGGGCAAGATGATGCGCAAGTTCGGGATCAAGTTCGCCGGCCACCACCCACGGGCCGACGAAGTGAAGTCCCGCATGATCAGCGTCAACTCCACCGCCGACTGGCTGACCGTGCTCACGGAGTTCTACAACACTTCAGCGGCGGCCGCCACGCCTGCCCCAGCCGCCGTCCTCTCCACCTGACGGTGCCCGCGTCGCGAAGAGGGCGCGTGAGTCGTTTGGCCCAAAAACACAAACGTGCCCTTCAAGGGCACGCGACATTGGTCTAAAAGGATGTTGGTCCAAAAAAAAGAGTACCCTGTGAAATCAATCGCAGGGCCCCTGGAGGAGAGAGTACAGGGTTGAGAGGGCCTTGCGCGCTAGTTGTCGCACGACAGGTCCTCGAGACAAATATACCCGCGATTCCGACCGCGCCAAGCCCAGACGAAAAAAAAGTCAAGATCGCTACAACTTCGCCAGTCCGCCGCATCCGAACACTATCATAGTACGAACATCCATGGTCATTCGGCACTGACGGACTCAGGACGCACACCCATGGCCGATCCCCGCATTCGTTATGGGACTCAATGTTGTCCCTTTGACCAACCGCACGCCAGCCGCCCGCCTATCAACGTCCGCCAACGGTGGACCGATACCGCTAAAGCATGCTTCGTACTGCGGAAACAACCCCCGGCCCACTCCGCGCCGTGCTCGGGCTCCTTGAAGGGCTGCACCAAGGCACCATCGTCGGCCTGGGAGTCGCGCTGCTTGCGGGGGTCGCCTCGCTTGACGAAGCCGTCGGGCCGCACGCGCCGTTCTCACTCTTCTATGTCGTGCCCGTCGCCCTCGTCACCTGGTATGTCAGCGGGCAGTGGGGGCTTCTCTTCTCCGTCTTCGCCGGGGTGGTCACCTTCGCCCTCGCCTATCGCACCATCCCCGCCAGTGCCCCGACCCTGAACGTCATCTGGCTGCTCTTCGCGAAGATCGCCGCCTTCGCGCTCGTCGGCGGGCTCATCTATGTCCTCAAGAGCTCTCAGGAACTGCAGCGCAACCTCGCCAACACCGATCACCTGACCGGCATCGCCAACTCCCGCGCCCTGCGAGCCGCGGCGGCTATCGAGGTCGCGCGCTGCACCCGGGAGGCCATGCCCATCACCGCGGTCTTCCTTGACTGCGACAACTTCAAGACCGTGAACGATCGCAACGGTCACGCCGGCGGTGATCGACTGCTGCAGGAAGTCGCCCGCACGCTCGCCGAGAACATCCGGCAGACCGACGTGGTCGGCCGCGTCGGCGGCGATGAGTTTGCGGTGGTGCTTCCGGGCGTCGGCATGGCCGATGCCAAACCGGTTGTTGAGAAACTCCAGTCCGCCCTTCAGGCCGCCATGGTCCGAAGCCAATGGCCCGTCACCTTCAGCATCGGGGCCGCGACCTTTGAGCGTGCCCCCGAGAGTGTTGAAGAACTCCTCGCCCGAAGCGATGCCATGCAGTACGCCGCCAAGACCAACGGCAAGAACCGGATCGTCTTCGAACACGTTCCCGCGGCCCTCCCGAAACTCGCGGCCTGAGGCCTCTTTCACCGCACTCTGGCTATGCTCGCCGGGTGGTGTTCACGCTCATCATTTCGCTCTCGTTCGGCGCGTGGTCCATGCTCGCCGGCGCGGTCGTGGCCGCGGGGATGGGGGTGGTGGTGCTGGCCCGGGCCCGCAGGGATGCCGGCCACCGGGCCACGAAGCAGGGCGAGACCCTCCGCCCTTCCGCCCCGACGGTGTATTCGACGGGCGTGGCCCTGCTGATACTGGCGTATCACCTCATCGCCTGGGCCCTGCCGGCGGGGAAAGTGCTCCTGCAAGTCCCCGCCTCCTTGTGGTGGGCGCTGCTTCTTGGGCTGGGGGGCTTGGTAGCGCTGGCGCGCTGGATGGATGCCCTGGAGCGTGAACCCGGCGAGCCGTCGGGTGACTGAACATTCGATCGGTTTCACGCGCCGCGCGTGCCGGGCGGGGTGAGCGTCGCTACGCTCCCCACCCCCGGCCGGGCTGTTACACGACGGTTCCAAGGGGGGAGCAACCCCCTTCCCCGGCCCGGCGTACCTCAGGGGAAGGACCGAGTCTCGGCACGGTGACCGCGTCGAAACGCTCGGTATGTTCGGGTGATCCGGAAACCCCGGGGTCCTGTCCGAGGAGCATCCATGGCGTCGAACGCGAGTTGGGGCATCGAAGTCGGATCCGGTGCGGTGAAAGCCGTCAAACTGGAACGGTCGGGCGACACGCTGGTCTGCACCGACTTTGCCATCATTCCGCACAAGCGCGTGCTCTCGACGCCCGACACCGACGAGAAGGACGCCAAGCGGGTCGCGCTCGGCACGCTCGTTGCGCAGCATGATCTCGATCGTGCCGCGGTCTCGATCAGCGTCCCCGGGCACAGCACCTTTGCCCGCTTCGCCAAGCTCCCTCCGGTGGAGCCCAAGAAGATCCCCGACATCGTGAAGTTCGAAGCGGTGCAGCAGATCCCCTTCCCCATCGATGAGGTCGAGTGGGATTTCCAGACCTTCACCGCCCCCGATTCGCCGGATGTGGAGGTCGGCATCTTCGCGATGCTCCGCCAATCCGTCATGGAGAAGCTGGCCAACTGGCAGGACGTCGGCCACACGCCCGACACCCTCACGCTCTCACCCCTCGCGGCGTACAACGCGCTCGCCTATGACCAGGGCTTCGGCCCCCAGACCCCCGGCACCGTGATCCTCGATGTCGGCACGACCTCGACCGACCTTGTCGTTGCTGAGGGCGGTCGCGTCTGGATCCGCACCTTCCCCATCGGCGGGCACCAGTTCACCGAGGCCCTCGTCACCGCCTTCAACCTCTCATACAGCAAGGCCGAGAAACTCAAGAAGGAAGCCGAGAGCACCCAGCACACCCGCCACGTTCTGCAGGCCATGCGCCCCGTCTTCGGCGACCTTGCCCAGGACGTGCAGCGCTCGATTGGTTACTACCAGTCGCTTCACCGTGAGGCCAAACTCACGCGCCTCATCGGTCTCGGCAGCACCTTCCAGCTCCCCGGCCTGCGAAAGTTCCTCAGCCAGCAGTTGCAGGTAGAGG
>JBQTIJ010000453.1:0-3644 GCA_052388255.1 Phycisphaerales bacterium | reverse complement strand
CCTCGACTGCTCCGCAGCCGCCGCCACACCGTGTGCTTCCTCCGCGGCTGCATCACCTTCACATACCCCCGCCCACACCCCGTCGCCGCCGCGATCGACGCAGGCAACTCCACAATAAACCCCGCCCGCGCCCGCTCCGCATCAAGCCCCGCGACCACCTCCCGCACCCGCCCGACCAACCCCTCGAGCCACGCCGCGGGCACCCCCTGCACGCACCGGAACTCAAACCCACACACTCGCACACGTCCGCTCTTCAAGCCGCGAGTGTACCCCGCCGTCGCCCCCCTTCATCTCCCCAGCCAAGGTGTGCCCAACGACCTGCATGACTTCAGGCCGCAAGCGCAGTGACGTTCATCGCGAACGAGCGAAAAGCCACTCATCTCCTCTGCCCGAAAGGGCTTTGACGTCTGTCGCCAACGACCGACCCGCCGCCCATCTCTCCAGCCCGGAGGGCTGTGACGTCAGTAGACGGGGGTCAAGCGAGTCCTCGAGCGCGACCCCCGGACAACGCGCCCGGAAAATCCGACCCTGAAGGGGTCGTCGTTGCCATCATCCAACCAGCGTCGCAGGTCATACCGCGACCATTCAACCTCGATCAGATCCTCCTCGGACCACAACCCGCTTGCTGCGAACTCGGTTGCCCGCCTCCCCCCGCCCCCTCGGCACGCCCCGCGAAAGACAAAGCCATGGTCATCGGCACCGTGTCCCTGCCCGCGCAACGGAGTCGCGCCGCCACCGTCGCCGTTGCCACTTGCACCACGGCCCCTTCTCGCCTCGCATGCTGACTCATCGGGCCGATTCACACGCTCGGCTGCGCCGCGCCCGAACTCTGCATCCGCTGCCATGTGGCTCTCGCATGCTGTCTCACGGCGGCGGCCCCGATGAGCATGATCACACCGACCAGGACGCCCGTCCAGTGAAGCGCCTGCTCGCGCACGATGATCGCCAGCACGTACGGCCCCAGCGCAACCAGAAACGCGAGCACGCCAAAAATCGGCGTGCGGTACATCCACTGATAAGGCAGAAAGTGTGCCCCGACGATCGCGGCGAACGCGACCGGCAGATAGTGCGGCGATGCGTCCCACACCAGCAGAATCGCCGGGAATGCCAGGATCTGCAGGAACAAAAGTTGCATCGCCAGCGGCATGAGCGGGTCGGCCTTCCGCGGCGGCAGGTACCCCGCTTTCCGCTCGATCAAGATCGCCAGCGGGGCGGCAGGAAGCCCCATGAACACATACAACCACGGCGCGAAGTGAGGCGGCGCGACAAAGGTCAGCATCCCGGCGGCGATCCACGCGACGCCGTACACGAGCTGGAAGGGCGCGCCAGCGAGCGATGACACAATCCCGTGGTTGCGCAGTTCGTCAAGTTCCATGCTCATGACGAATCATACCGCGAGCGCTACCACCGTCGGCCTTGCGGACAGCGTGTCAAGACCGCACGCCGCGATGGTCGCCCTTCACGCGGCGTCCACGGCAGTAATCACCTCCGACCATCGCCCCTTTGCGCCGCGCGTGTCGACCCTGCCAATCACTTGGGCAGAGGTGAAAGTCACCGCTTCGATACCATGCAGCATGACCGCCATCGCCTCACGCCGCGACCTGCTCACAGAGATCGAGACGGAGTACACGCGGCTGTCGGCCTTGATCGATCGCGTACCGAGCGCTCTCTGGAGGTCGTCGCGCGTCAACAGCGCGAACTGGTCGCTCAAGGATGTCCTGGCGCACGTCGCCGACTGGGCCGAGCGGTGCCACGGCTGGTGCGCCCTCGGCGACACGCTCCCGGTCATGACGCCCCCCGCCGATGGCTTCAAGTGGAGCGAGACGCGCCAACTGAACCACGCCATCTATCTCAGGTGCAAGGGTCACGCGCTCGCACGAGTCCTGCGCGACTTCAAGGCCGGGCACGCCGCCCTGCACGCTCGCGCCGCGACGACCAACGAGTCCGACCTGCTCGCCATCGGCCGCTTCGCGTGGTGCGGTAAGACCTGGAGCATCGCCAAACACATCCGTGCCAACACCGCGGCTCACTACCGCTGGGCCAGCAAGCATTTCAAAGCCGCGCTCAAGGTGGCGGAGATTGACACTCGCGCGGCGAAGGCCAACCGAGTCTCGCCCGGCGATCGCGGAGCGCGGCGAACCTCACGCCCGAAGAGGAAAGAGAAGCGCTGACATCACGCGGCCACCGTCTCCGTCGCAACCCAAGACCGCGGCCCCTCCTCGCTGCAAGCGATCCCTCACCGCAAGGCCCAACCCCCCTGCCGGTCATCATGTGTTGAACACGCACCACGCCCAAACGATCGAGTGTCACTCGTCGGAGTCGTCCGAGGTCTTGTCCGCGAAGTACTGCGGATCAGCAATGAAACCCTCGAACTCACCCAGCTCGACTGTGCCATCCTCGGACTTGGTGTAAGGAACGTACGCCTTGCACGCCTCGCCATCGTTCGACTCGGCTTCCAGGCACACCACATCGATCGGCTCGGCGCCCTCCTCCACGCGGATCCGCGAATCCCAGCACATTCCGCAGGCCCGTATCGAGTTCTGTTTGGCCTTCTGCTCAAAGACGCTCCGAAGACCGTCCATCACGTCGGAAGACGCCGGTTGCTCGGTGCCGTCGGACCACGCCACGGCCTCAAGCTTGCCGTCAAGATCGATACACGCCCCGATCGGGAAGAACTCGCCGTACTTGTTCAAAAAGAACTCGGCCCGCTCGACAAGCTCATTCAGAATGTTGTGAAGATCGGTGTTCAGAGCATGCTCCCAGCCAGAGCGTCAGAATAGGCCCCCGCAATAAATCCGTCGATAGCCCGTCCGGCCCCGACTCATCTCCCCCGCGAATCTCGGCGAGTGCCAGCAACGCCACATCCCGTGCCCCCTCCAACATCTGTTGGGCACGCACGCGGTCGTCGAGCGGATTCTCCGCCGGGTCACGCGGCATGGAGCATCCTCGCCTCGCGCACCACTTCATCGCGGAAGTACCTCGAGAGCATCGGCGAGCCCAGGTCAATACGCTTCGCCGATGAACCGCCGCCAGTTCTGTACGCCCCACCTCGTGACCACCCAGGGAGCCACGCCACTGGAGCGGATCGTCTTCGACGATCGCTCTATCCGCGAGGGGTGGTTTCAAGATCTCCTTTACAAGAACCCTTCGCTCATCCCCATCGACGAGATTGAGGAGGTCTTCGGCCCGCTCGTTCCCATCGCCAGAGAGTTGCCGACGCGGGCCGGTCCGGTCGATGTCGTGTACATCAACCCGCGCGGCTACATCACGCTTGTCGAGACCAAGCTCTTTCGCAATCCTGAAGCGCGGCGAGAGGTCGTCGCACAGATTCTGGACTACGCCTCAGCTATGTCCGGGTGGACCTACCAAGACCTCTGTCAAGCCGTCCGTCTCAAACGACGCATGGAGAAGCAGCAGACCGCCGGATCGGATACGCCGATCGACGGCGAGGACGATCCGATCGTGCCGCTGCTGCGCCACCACCCGGACTTCGAAGCGGCCCGCTTTATCGACGCGGTCACGAAGAACCTCGCGCAGGGTCGGTTCCTGCTCCTGGTGGCAGGCGACGGCATCCAGCACGGCGTGGAGCAACTGGCCGACACTCTCGCCGCAGCGCCGGCCCTGGGCTTCACATTCGCACTTTT
>JBQTIJ010000452.1:0-10445 GCA_052388255.1 Phycisphaerales bacterium | reverse complement strand
CGCATCTCCACGTCGGCGGCTCGATCGGACACGCGCTTGCTGATCGGTCGCTCCGCCTTGCACCGGTTGTGGGCGCGGGACGCCCAAGGCTGCGGGCAACCACGTCGCCGGAAGCACGTTGTCAGCGTGCTCCCCGGCCATCCGGGCGTTCGGAGCCGTATCGGGTTCTTCGGCACACGAGGGGCCGCTCTTCACCCGGCCCGGATAACTCAGACGAAGTCCCCCTCGCATCGTTGCACTTATTGCACCTGCCGCATTCGAGCGATAGACTTGGCCGTCCGAGAACCACCCATGCCCGCAAAGCCGTCATCTCGTCGCGCAGCACCGAGCGGCTCGGTCTCCCCGACCAAGCGGGAGCGCCGGCTCGCCGCAGAGGCGTCCCGGCTGCTGCCGCACGCCCGCGGAAGTCTGAACCTGCGGATGCCCGGAGCGAGGGGAACTGCGGTCGAGCTGCCTGCCGTCGTCGTCAGGCTCCTGCGTGACGTGTTATCGCATCTGGCGAACGGAGACGCTGTTGCGGTCGTGCCGACACCCGCTGAGCTGACAACCCATCAAGCGGCGGCGCTACTTGGTGTCTCGCGTCCGTTCCTCATCAAGGCGCTGGACGCTGGACACTTGAAGGTTCGGATGGTCGGCACCCACCGCCGCATCGCGCTCGCGGACCTCATCACGTACCGCGACGCGATGGACGAGCGCCGCCACGCCGCGCTCGACGCACTGACAACGCAGGCGCAGGAACTGGGCATGGGCTACTGAGCAGCGACCACTCTTCCCGCTGCCGCCGCCAGTCCGCCTCCGCCGCAACGACCCGCACCTCCCGCTCCGACACCGCTTCCCGCTCTCCGGCCACCCGGGGCAGGAACAAGATTGCCTCCTGGATGTCCGGCGCGAGGTTCAGCATGTTCACGATCTGGCTCACCCGGGCGCGCGTCACCTGCCCCAGCTCGGCGATCTCGGCGAAGTCGGCCATCTCGCCGCTCCGCACCAGGTCCTCGAACCGAATCGCCAGCGCCATCAGCTTCGAGATGCGCGGCACGCGGCCCTCGGCCACAGTGGGCGGCGTCGCGCGTTCGCCCGCGTGCATCACGCGCGCCCCCCACTGGCCCGTGGTGATGTGAACCTTGAAGTCGAGCTTGATGCCGTCGCTCATGCCGCTTCCTCCTCGTGCCCGCGCTGGCCGATCGACCGCAGGCCCAGCGGGTGGAACGTGATCGAGACCGACCCCTTCGTGGCGTCGTAGTCCACGCGCTGGACGAGCATCCGCATCAGCCGGGCCTGCTCCTTGGGCGAAAGGCGGGACCAGATGCCGTCGAACTCCCCGAGCGCGGCGTCCACCTCAGCCTTCGTGATCTGCCCCGAGCTCGCCTCGGCGATCTTCTGGTTCAACGCCACGGCCCGCTCCTCGCACGCCCGTACCTTCTCGTGCAGGTCGGCCAGCCGCGCTGCCGCGTGGGCGTCGGTGGCGGCGTCGCGGGCGACGCGGCCCAGGTCTGCCTGGAGCCGGGCCATCTCGCGCTCGACCGCGCTCAGTTCGCCCTCCGCCGCCGTCCGCTGTGCCGTCATCTGCTCGCGGCACTTCGTCAACGTCAGCGAGAGGAGCGCCGGGTCCCTCCCGATGCCCCGGATTTGCTCGACCACGAACCCCTCGATCTGCTCGGCCGGCAGTGAACGGCACGGGCACGAGTCCCAACCTTGCTTCTGCGCCTTGTAGCACACGTAGTAGCGGTACACCCGCGTACCGTTCTTGTTGGTCATCGTGTGGCCCATCGAGAGCCCGCACGGGCCGCAGTGAATGAGCCCCTTTAGCAGCGCGCCGAACTTGTTCCTCGCCACCATCCCGCCATCACGCCCGTTGTGCCGGAGCATCTCGTTGACCTTGGCCCACAAGGCATCGTCCACGATCGCCTCGTGCTCGCCCGCGAACGTCTCGGCCTTGTACCGCACCCGCCCTCGATACAGGATGTTCGTCAGCACCTTCAGCACGGCGGGCTTGTCCCATTCGCGTCCGCCGTACGCCGCGCCTTTGGACGTGCGCACGGCCTTGGTCCGCAGGCCGCGCCCGTTCAACTCGCGGGCAATGTCCAGAAGCGACCTCTTTGCGCGGTACAGTCCGAAGATCTCGCGCACGAGTTCCGCTTCGTCCCGGTTCACCACGAGCTTCTTCGTCCCCGGGTCCACGTCGTACCCGATCACGGATCGCCCGCCCGACCACTTGCCTTTCCGCCGCGCCGCTGCGATCTTGTCCCGCGTGCGCTCGGAGATGATCTCCCGCTCGAACTGCGCGAACGAGAGCAGGATGTTCAGCGTGAGCCGCCCCATCGACTGCGTTGTGTTGAACTGCTGGGTGACGGAGACGAAAGAGACCTTCTTCCGCTCGAAGATCTCCATCATCCGGGCAAAGTCGATGAGCGATCGGCTCAGCCGGTCCACCTTGTAGACGACGATGCAATCCACCTTCCCCGCCTCGATGTCGGCCATGAGGCGCTTCAGCGCCGGCCGGTCCATGTTGCCACCGGTGAACCCGCCGTCGTCGTACCGATCCGGAACGCAGACCCACCCCTCGTTCTTCTGACTGGCGATGTACGCTTCGCCACTCTCACGCTGAGCGTCCAGCGAGTTGAACTCTTGCTCGAGCCCCTCCTCCGTGCTCTTGCGGGTGTAGATCGCGCAGCGAATCCGCGTGGGTGCCTTGGGCTCTGGTCGCTTCTTCATCCGCTGGCCTCCGCGTTCTTCTTCCCGCGTGCCGACGGCAGGCCGAAGAAGCTCACCCCGTTCCAATGCGCCCCCGTGATTTTCTGAGCGATCGCCGTGAGCGACCGGTACACATCGCCCTCGTACTCAAATCCCCGCGGCAGAACCCGCACCACGATCGCCCGTCCCTTGTACTCGCGGCGGATCACCGCCCCGGGCTTCGGAAACGAGTCGGGGCGGCCCGCGTCAAACGCCGCCGCGACCGTCCGTCCCGGCCCGCCCACATCCGCGCCCGCCGATCGCGGAGCGCTCAGGCGGATCTCCGCGTCGTCGGCCAGTTCCAGCGCCCGCCGCCGTGCCCGCTCCGACAACCCGCCCTCCCGGAGCGCCTGCATCCGCCAGACGATCCGCTTGACGAGATACTGCTTGTGGTTGGTCCGCGTGGGCTCGCCGAAGACCTCGGCGTACCGCTGCTTCAGTTCGGGGACGGTGAGTCGGCCCAGGGCCTTTACCGTCGCGGGGATGTCATCGGGCGTGGGGGGCGGGTGGATCATCGGGACTCTCCGGTTCGCAAGGCGTCAACCAAGCGGACGATCAAGGCGAACCGGTCCCGAGGGTTCAAGTCCATCTTCCTCTCTTTCTGACGGGGCCGAGATGTTGCCCGACTCGCCCATGCGGCGGGCATCCTCGCGCCGGCGGCGGATGCCATCCGCCAGAATCTGGGCGATGGTGTGCAGCCGCTTGGTCGGGGTCAGCAGGTGGGGCTGCGCGAGGTCATCGCGCTCGGCCCCCTCGTCGAGGTCGATGGTCATGCGTGCGTCCGTGCGCGAGCCCCGTCGGGGCCGGCGATGGTCAGTTGTGGCGGTCCGCTACCGGAGGGCCGTTAACTACCATCTACGCGAACGGGGCAAAATGTGGCGAACGGTGTCGATCGGAACGGTGCGTCAACCGTCATGACGCGCTCGCGCCGTCCTGCTTCGAAGCGCTTGGCCTCGACTCGTGGGTGTCGAAGAGAAACGTGACCAGCGTAGTCGCCGCGCCGACCGCGAGCCGAGCATGCCGTACTGGCAAGCGCTTGTGGCTCGCGTGCTTGCCATGTCCAGTTCCGTAGAGGTTTCGTAGTTCTGCCATGCCCTGAGAGATCATCGCGAGGTTGCCGAGCACCGCTTTGATCGTCTTTGCGCCCTTCGCCGTCTCTGGAATGTCGTCGGGAAGGAGCTTCAGGTGCGCCATTGTCTGCTTGACAAGCGGGATGAGATCAAGTCGGTCAGAGCCTGTCTCGCCTGCGGCAGCAAGAATTGTCTTGCAGCAGGTCTCAACCAGCTCCTTCGCCTGCCCGATCGCAAGGTCGGGGTCCTGCTCGACGGCTGCCGTCAACCGATCAATCTGCGCGGTCAGATACTCGGCATCAAGCCTCACAGCGGTAGTGGATAGATGCCGCAGCATCGGCTGGCCGCTCTTGGAGCGCAGACGACCATCGGCATATTCGTAACCGTCGCGCCGAAGACAAGCCACCAGCTTGTCGAACTCCCTCTTCAGCGCAGCGGCATCGACGTAGGCCCCTGGATTGGCGAGGTGCGACTCGGTGTTCGCCAGAATGGCCTCGTACACCCTGAGTACTTTCTCGACTTGCGCCGGATCGGCAAAGCTGATCGCGTGGTAGTACTGTTCAACGAACTCCCGCCGTTGTCCTCCGATCTGTGGGGCGAAGGAGCGGTCGGGCTCCAGTCCAACGGATGAGAACTCATTCTCGATCTCGCGCAACGTCGAGCCGACCAGGAACTCCCGGAACTCAGTGCGGGTCTTCTTGCTGATTAGGTCTCGGCCATTCACACGGGTTCTCCTGGCCGACCGTGGAAGCGGCCCGCCACGATCGTGACTGATCCCGGATCATTCGCGCTTTCCTGACCGTTCCGATCCCCGCCCACCCCGGATCGGAACCCTGCGTCAAAACGGCGGAAGCGCTAACCGAGAGAGTCAGAGAGTTTGAGAGGTTCGGCAGAGAGGGCGACGCGAACCCTGGGGGTTGCGGTCGGCGGCTCGATGCATCCGCCCAAACCGAGAGCGCGGCGGCCAGCCCGGACCCGCGTTTGACTCCGGAATCTCCGCCGTTTCCGCCAGCCTGCCCGGACGCCGGAAACCGGCCGGGCCGTAAAGCAAAACCGGCCCGCTTTCGCGGGCCGGTCAGAAGCTCCGATCGGATGTCAGTTTCGAACTTGTCATGATTTCGGGGGCCGTTAGCGCCATGATACCCCTCCGGAGAGCGGAAACGGGGCCCCGCGGGCGGTTTGGCGGTCTCCGCTAAACGGGCGGCTCGAACTCTGAGTCAGGCCGGTCGTCACCGCGTTCGGCGCTTGGGTGGCTGGGGTTCCGGCGCATCCGGAAGCAGACCCCGGAGGCCGGGCGAAAGTCGCTCCCGAAGCTCAGCCCCAGCCTCGCGGATGGCAATCCGCACAGCCGCGAATGGCACATCGATGTAATCCCACAGCTCCTCCGACGACCAAAAGGTCTCGACGGAGAAATAGTCCGGGTACCGGTCCTGTTCGTCAAAACTGGTGAGGCGGGGTACGAGCTCCGCCACGCAGACGTTGACCGCCGAAGGCTCCCTCATGATCTTTTCCTGGACCAGGAGGGCATAGACGCGCATCAGATTGACTCGCTCCTGTTTTCGGTACGCGTGGCTCGACATCGTCTTCGGGTTGACGAACCGGATTGCCCGCACAGTCGGGGCCGCCCCCTTCTCATTAGGCCCGATCACGAGCAGATTGCACTGGAGGGTTGTCTCCTCTGCCGGCGGCCCCTTCAACGATTCCACGACGCGAGCGAGATCGGCATGGTCTCGGGCTTTGAGTTCAGGCTCATTCTCGCGCTGCCAGTCTCTCGAACGAAACCATTCGCGGTTGGCTACCCGCTCTCGCTCCCGCTGGCCCACCGTGACGTCGATGCTCTCGAGCGCCGAACGCTGGATCAGTGCTCGCCAGGGGCTCCGGTCGCTGAGGTGCTCAAGTTGCTCTTCGCCGATACTCGCCACGTTCACTTTGCGTGACATCCAACCATCGGCCAGCATGCTCTGCGTGTAGATGTGATCCACCGCTCGCCCGAGCTTCTGGGCCTGGTGGATGATCAGTTCGGCGACCGCGTTCTCGAGCCAGAAGCGGCTCTGTGTCGCCATCGTCTGCCCGAGGATCCAGTAGCTGACGAAGGTCTTGGCGAGCCTCTCGTCGTTCATTCCACCCAGGAGGTCGGCGTAGACCGGGTCATCGTTTCTCCGGAACTCTTCATAGCGACGCTGCAGGAATCGCTCTTCGCTGATGTGGTTGAGCCCGCCCACGAAGTGCTTCCGGACGATCTCGATCGCCCAGGCGTAGTCCTTTCTGACTGTGGCTTCATCCATTTCCGGGTTCCGAGGTTCAACAGAAAGGAGCGCGCGGTTTCTACCGCGAGGCAGCGAACGCTTGTCGGATCATGGGCAGAGCCCGATCGATGTCTGCGAAGTCGTTGATGCTGAGCGATACCCCGCCTTCGTACTGCGCGTGGAAGAAGAACTTCCATTTGGTGGCATCACGGGCAACTCCCGCCGGGTCATCCACCTCGTTGAAGTCGAGCGGTAGCAAGAGGTTGAGCCGATGCTTTCTGGGGAGCACCTCCAGGAAGAACGCCGGCGCGTGGTAGCTGACCGATTGCTGTTCGGCAAGCTCGACGACGGCCGAGTCGAGCTCGAGCACGCCGGCGCGGAGGCGCTCGAAGAGCTCCTTCGCCTTGGTGCTCATTTTGACCTTGCCGACATCACGCCGCTTGGCCAGTTCCCTCATCTCTTGCTGTTCTGCAGCCTCGATGAGCTTGGTATCGACGACGAGCTCGGGCCAGATCTTCAGCGCTCGACCAGCCAACTCTTGTCCGCGACGCCCCATCTCGACGTGCGTCCAAACCGCTTGCTCTCGAATGAACCTGTTCAGACGAACAGCGCTCTCCGCGAAGCCGCCAGCGATGGACTTCTTGTCCTCGAATGACCGATCGGAATAGGTGCTGTTGTAGCCCGTGAGCGTCAGGTTGCCCAGCCGGTGCAGCCACATGCGATGCACTTCCTTCCACTCAGACCCGAGCATCTCGCGCCACTCTGGCAGGAGCTTCTCGTTCTGCGGCATCACGTGCTCACTCGAGAGAGTGGACGTCTCGGTGGGTTCTTTGCTGCCGTGGTTCTCCAGCCGATCCAACAGGAAGCCGCACACACGCAGGCCGTAGAGATCTCGCTCCTCAAGTGCTTGGCGAAATTCAGCGTCGGCGGAATACCGATAGGCGTCCCTTTGCCGCGCCAGCCCGACCTTGAGACTCTGAAGTGGCTTGGTGTCGTCGATGCCATAGGCGAGCCCAGAGAAGACTTGCCAATACCCGCGCGTCTGCTCGCCACATATCGCTCGCCGGAAGACGTAGCCTTCCATCAATCCGAGGGCCTCGATGAACTCGGGCTCCGTCAGCGTCTTGTGCCGCTCGAAGCAGTCAAAGAGCCGCATGACCAGCGTGGCCGGTACGTCAACCAGTCTCCGAACCCGGGCGAGAGCGTCGGCCAGAGGTCCCGCGGTGTGCCAGCCAATGCTGAACGCCGCATGAAAGCGTCCGAATCGAAGCATCTCGGCAAGGACCGCCTCCAGGCTTCCCACCTCAGCCTCAAACGTCCCGACCACCAACCGGAACGCGTGGTAGATCTCGTCGGCCCGCTCTTGCTTGCTCGCTCGCGTCTTGATCGCCATGTAGTCGCGCACGAAGGCATCGAACGTCTTCTCTGATTCTCGGAACAGCGCCTCGATCTTGCTCCAATATGACTCGTACAGCCGGGTTTGCTCCTTCTCCGGAAGCCGCATGAGGACGTAGTTCCGAATTAGATCGGACTGGCTCAGGTCCAGCCCCGTCGAGTTGAGGCTCTCGAAGATGAGCTGCGGGTCATCGATGCCGCGATGCAGCGTCACATCTACGACGATCAGGCGGCCGATCCCGTGATACACCTCAGCAGGGTCTGCGTCAGCGATCTGCTCCTTGAAGAACTCGAAGTTGTCACGGAGCCGGGGCGGTGCATCGGTCGGCAAGGGCTGGCGGTCCAGCAGCGCTTTCAACGCTGCTTGGTCATGACGGCGCAGCACCAGTTTGTGCCGCCTTCCACCTTCCTCTTGAAGGTTCTTGAGAAAATAGGCCTCAACACGTTCGGCTGTCGGGCCATCTTCCTCCCCCGACCATCCGGTGTCAACCAGGTGATCCCGTAATGCGATCAGCAAGAGAGTGATGGTTGTCACTCGCTGCTGGCCGTCGATGAGCAACCAGCGCGTGAAGCCGGCAGAGCTGTCCCCGGTAGAGACATACACGACGGAGCCGAGAAAATGACCGCGATCTGTGGGATCTCGCGCGATGCGGAGTATGTCCTTCCAAAGCTGCTCGCACTGGGCTTCGGACCAGCTGTAGTCGCGCTGGAACACCGGAATCACGAACTGCGTCGTGCCGTTGATGATCTTTGTGAATGGGCAGTCGATCGCTTTCATCGTGAAGTTCCTCTGGCATAGATTCCTGCGTCCGAGGACCGGATCAGTAGCGTTGCGGTTACGTGGATCATGCGGCACCAGTCTCCAGCAGGTTTAGCCAGGGCCGATACTCGGCCACGAGATGAATCCGTGCCTCTGCCAGCGCCTCCGGGGTCAGAGACTGGACCCATACCCACCGCACGGTGTCCGGGCGAGACTGCTTCGGCAACAGCCAATCGGGGGCAAGTGCTCCGTCCGCCACTTCGGTGTGCCGTGTGAGTTGATCACGCAGATCTCGGGTGTAGTTGGCGTAGAGCACCTGCTGGCCAGCCACAATCAGATAGAACCCCGGCTTCTGGGGCAGTTGTTTGATGCCAGCGCCCGCATCCACTCGCTCTTTGGGCTCGACCGGAACACTTCCGGGAGCAGCAGACTTCCGGGCCGTCTTTCGGAAGCCAAGCGCAGCCCACCGGACGTCCAGGGGCTTGATTCCGGGCTTGATCCTGAACGCGAGCTCATCGAACTGGGAGGCGAGGCTCGGATCGCACAGGATGTCGTCCAAACTCGGCGGGGCGTCGTGCCGGAGGAGTTCCTGCCGCTGGAGGTGCCGTGCCGCCCACTCCGCCACAAAGGCGTACGGCACGAGCGTCTTCGGCATCCGATACTCGGCCGTCGTCGGATGATCAGACAACACGCCCGTCTTGCGAGCACCCAGGAGCGTTCGGTTGAGGTCGGCATCGGCGCCCACAGCACCGCGATCCCTCGCCGCGGCGACGAACGCGGCGTTCAGGCTCGGTTCGCAAACGACATAGTCCGGCGAGCGACCCTCACGGACGTCCAGAAACGCCGCGATGACGGCTCCTTGCTGAGCCGCTGCGACGCTGCGCTTGCCGTCAGGGCTGGCGATTGGCACGGACTGGGCGGAGACTGCACGGGCGGCCGCGAGCGAGGACGCAGTGTGGGCCACACCAGGATCCCCCGGTGGCGGAACGAGCGAGCTCTGCCATCCACTTCGTGCGTCCATATCAGAATCGCCTCCGAAGGAGGAGCTGATCCGGACGCCGCGCACTCAGGGTGACGACCACATACGGGGCTTTGAGTTCCGTTGGGGGCGGTGAAGTGGTTGTCACAATGTACTGGCACGAGGCCGCCCCGTCCTTCCTTGGTTCGGAGTCTCGTACCAATCGGAATAGGCGGTGGTAGATAGGCGGCTCCATGTCGGCCTCGCGAGGGCTGTCGTGGCAGAGAAAGCCGAGAACACAACCTGCACCCTCGCCGCGCTCAAGAAGGGTGGCGAGATCGAAGCCGAGCACCGTCGCGGAGGTGGACATCGCTTCGCCTCCGACGGCGATGCCGGAACCCACATCGGGCCGAATGCCCCGTCCATCGATCGCAATGCTCCCGCTCGCTTCGGGGCCGAGCAGAGTCTTCAGGATGGAATCGAACCGCGCCGAGAGCGACTTCTGCCGTCGCGCCAGCGATGTGCGCACGGACTGTTGTCGCTCCAACGATTCGGCGATCTGGCGATCGAGTGCGGCGATCCGTTGGCCGATGCGCTCGATTCCATCCCAGGTGGATCGAAGGCTTGTGGCCTGACGAAGGCGTTCTTCCGCACGACCAATAGCCGCCGCGACCCCTCGCACCTTGTCTCGTTACACCTCCGGGGCGCTGGCCAAGGCCGCGACCACACGCGACTCCGCTTCGAGCAGAGTCGCGACCGTTCCCGTAGCCGCAGCGATCTCCGTTCTGAGCCGTTTAACTGACTGATCGGTTTCGCTGATCTTGCGAAGGTGCTGAGGATCCTTCATGCCGACGGTGAGCGGTACGCCCTGCCCCGGGCAGCCGCCGTTGTCTGCCTCCTGCTTTGTGGTAAAGAGCGGACAGTACTGTGTTCCCATCAGGGCGAACATCTGATAGGCCTGGTCGGCATCGGCGGTCTCGAGCTGGCTGAGCTGAGTTTCGGCAGCCTGGAGCGTTACAGCGAGGCCGGCGGCGTGATCCTCTGCTTTCGTCCTTGCCTCGACTTGTTCACGCACGTCATCTTGTGCTCGAAGGACTTCGGTCGGGTCGTCGAGGTCCTTCTGGAGTCCACGAAGCCTCTCAATGTCCTGCTCGGCCTTGGCCTTGAGGGACTCGGCGAGCAGGGGAATGGACACATCGGCCACCGTGTCCGGCACCAAAGTCCCCGCTCTGGCGACGAACGCCTCCAAGCTCGCCCGCTCTCGATCCTTTGCGGAACGGTCGGCC